>CAJYVK010000001.1 GCA_913778455.1 uncultured Hymenobacter sp.
CTTCGCCAATATGGCGGCGCGTGAAGCCCACTGGAAAGCCTTCGGCGCCGATCCCGAGTGGAAAAAGCTGTCGAGCCAGCCCGAGTATCAGAACAACGTGTCGCACATCGACATCACGTTTCTGCGCCCGGCCGATTACTCGGATTTGTAAACCGTACCAAATAATTTGAGGATATAAAAAAATGTCATAAAAAACGGCTGTCATGCTGAGCCTGCGAAGCATCTTGTCAGGTTAGAACGGTTTGTTCAAACGCGACAAGATGCTTCGCAGGCTCAGCATGACAGCCGTTTTTTATGACAATTTTTTATATCCTCAAATTATTTGGTACGGTTTACAAATCCGAGTAATCGGCCGGGCGCAGAAACGTGATGTCGATGTGCGACACGTTGTTCTGGTACTCGGGCTGGCTCGACAGCTTTTTCCACTCGGGATCGGCGCCGAAGGCTTTCCAGTGGGCTTCACGCGCCGCCATATTGGCGAAGGAAGTCAGGTACATGAGATTGGGCATTTTGGGGCCGAACGCGACTTCGCTGTAAAAAATCCCGTTGAAGCCCAGCCGGTCGAACAGCTTGATTTCCCCGCCGGCGTTGAACATCTGGACTTTGTTGCGGAATATTTTTTCGCTGGCTCCTTCGTAGCTGCGCAGCTCGTACACCCGCTCATTTTTGGGAGTGGCCAGCCGGGGTGCCGTCAGGGTTTTCATCTCCTCAAACGTCTTGAGTAGCAAGGTTTCCTGACGAATATAGGCGGGATTAGTGTAGGGCGTATTCTCGTAGGCGCCACCCGCGGCCTGCATTTTCGCCGTGGTTTCCCGGTCGATTTTCTCCCACTGGGCCAGCGAGTTGAAGGGCGTTAGCACGTACACCCGCCGGTCGGCGGCGGTATCGTTGCCGAGGGGCTTGAATACCCCGATGGTCGCAACGCCCGCCGCGTGCAGCGTGGGCACGTACTGCCGCTGCAAAAAGCTATCGACGCGGGCTTCCTGCCGGGCAGTTTTCAGATGAAATACCTTGAGGACCAAGTAGGCCGGCCGCCCGGCGGGCGGAGTTGCCTGGCTCGCGCTGGCCAGCCACAAGCCCAGGCCAGCCACGAGGGCTAGCGAATAGCATGTTTTTTTCATGGGTGGAAAAGGAATAAGGGAAGGATAAGTAACCAATTTCTTTTCAGCACCGGGCCCGCAGTTGTTACTTCCGCGAGCCCGGTGCCGAGCGAGACTACAGGCGTGGGTCAATGGGCTCGCTTTCCAGCGCCAGCACCCCAAATACGCACTGGTGCACCAAGCGCAGCGGCTGGCCGGCCACGAAGCGCTCCAACCCCTCTACCCCGAGGGCAAACTCACGCAGGGCCAGGTTGCGCTTGCCTTTCACGTTGCGCTGGCGCAGGCGCTCCAGGTTGCCTTCCAATAAATAATCGGGGCCGTAGATGATGCGCAGGTATTCCTGGCCCCGGCACTTGAGCGCGGGCTGCACGAGATTGCGGCTGGTGGTGGGGATAAAATCGTAGGGCTTGACCACCATCCCCTCGCCCCCGCCGGCGGTGAGGGCCAGCCACCATTCGGTAGCGGTCTCAATCTCCGCGGGGTTGGTGAGGTCTACTACGCGGTAGGGTGTAGCACGCAGCAGGCCGGGGTCGGCCAAGCTCAGGGCGCGCAGGGTTTCCATGTGCCAGGCGTGGTCGCGGTCGAAGTAGGTTTTACCCTCGGTGGCCAGCAGGTGAAAAGGAGCCAGTTTGAGGTCGTCGAGCGACTGCACCGGCCAGCAGTAGCGGCGGTAGGCTTCGGCGTAGCGGTCGGCGGCCGCGCGGCGGGCACTGGTGCGGGCCAGCAGCGCGGCCGCGCCGTCGAGGCCCCGGGCGGCGGCCTGGGCTAGCGCGGCCTCGGCCTGGGGCAGCGCGGCGCTGGCGGCGGCGGCCACGGCGGCGTACTGGTTTTTAACCAACTCCTGCGCCTTGGCCGACCACGGCAGCAGCTCGGCGTCGAGGCACACCCAATCGGTAGCAAACTTTTCCCAGAAGCCAGCCGCCGTGAGCGCATCGCGCAGGCGGGCCAGGAAGGCGGTTTCGAGGGCTTCGTCGGTGAAGAAATTGCGGCCGGTGCGGGTGTAGCATTTGCCTATCCCCTCGCCCACCACGCCCAGCCGACGCTGAATGGCGGCCTCGTCGCGGCCCAGCACCACGACCACGCGGCTGCCCATGTGCTTTTCTTCGCACACCACCCGCGCCACGCCCTGGCGCTGGTAATAGGCAAAGGCTTCGGCCGGGTGCTCCAGCAGGTCGGGTAACTCCGAGGTTTCGGAGGGCGACATAGTGGGCGGCAGGTAGAGCAGCCACTTGGGATTGAGAGCGAAGCGCGACATGACCTCCAGCGCGGCCACGGCGTTTTCTTCGCGGATAGTCACGGTATTGAGCAAGCGCGTATTAATGAGCTGCTTGCCGGTGACGTCGCGCAGGTCGAGCAGGTCGTCGTGCTGCTGCTGGAGGTTGGGGCTTGGTGACGTAGTGCCTGGGACAACCTCTGGAGCCAGCGCCTTGTAATTCAGCGGACGGCTGGGCTCGCAATAGGTTTCGTGCGCGGGCACCGTCACGAGTGCCCGCTCGGGGTAGCGCAGGGCCGTGAGGCGGCCGCCGAATACGCAGCCCGTATCGATGTCGATGGTATTGTTGAGCCATTCGGGCTCGGGTACGGGCGTGTGGCCGTACACCACCGTGGCCCGGCCTCGGTAGTCGGCCGCCCAGGCGTAGCGCACGGGCAAGCCAAACTCGTCAATCTCGCCCGTGGTTTCGCCAAACAGCGCGAAGCTGCGCACCGTACCCGAGCCCCGGCCCTGCATGGCCTCGGGCATTCCCGCGTGGGCCACCACCAGACGGCCGCCATCGAGCACGTAGTGGCTAGTGAGGCCGTCGAGAAACAGCCGCACCTGCTCTTTGAAGGCGGGCGTTTCGGCCCCGAGCTGGGCCACGGTTTCGGCCAGCCCGTGGGTGAGCGACACGTTTTTGCCGTTGAGGTAACGTAGCAGCTTGATGTCGTGGTTGCCGGGCACGCACAGGGCCAGGCCGTCGCGCACCATGCTCATTACCAGGCGTAGCACCTGCGGTGAGGCGGGGCCACGGTCTACGAGGTCGCCGAGGAAAACGACTTTGCGCGGCGCTGAGGCACGGAGTGGCCCTCCGTTCGGTGCCTGGTCGGGCTCGACCGGGAACGGAGGACCACTCCCCTCTACCTCGGCCCGCACCACCCGCACGCCCAAATCCCGGGCATCCTGCACGGCTTCTTCCTCTACCACATACCCCAATTTTCCCAGCAGCTCGCACAGCTCGCGGTAGCAGCCGTGCACGTCGCCGATAATGTCAAACGGCCCGGTTTCGGCCTGGCGGTTGCTGTAGAGCGGGTCGCGCCGAATAGTTTGCACGGCATCGACCTCGGCCACGCCGCGCAGGTGCACCACCTGGCGGAAGCCCTCGGTTTTGAGTGAGCGCAGGCTTTGGCGCAGCAAACGGCGGTGGTTAGCGATGACGTGGGGCTTGAGGCCCTGACGGTCGGGGCGCTGGCGGTTGCGGGCCTCGGCCACGGCGTCGGGCACGTCGAGCACGATGGCTACCGGCAGGCAGTGGTACTGCCGGGCCAGGGCCACGAGGCCCTTACGGTCTTCGGCTCGCACGTTGGTGGCGTCGATCACCGTGAGGCGGCTGCGCTTGAGGCGCTTACCGGCCCAGTAGTGCAACAGGTCGAAGGCGTCGTTGGTAGCGTCGAGGCTGTTTTCGTCGTCCGACACCAAGCCCCGGCAGGCATCGGACGAGATGATTTCGGTGGGCTGAAACAGCCGGTGGGCAAACGTAGACTTACCCGCGCCGGTACTGCCAATGAGCACGACCAGCGAGAGTTCGGGAAGCTTGAGGGTATCTTGGGGCATAGGTTAGGCGATAATTTATCTTTGACGGGTATTCCGATTTGACTTCTGGCATGAACGCAACCCCGAAAGATTTAGCCAAGCTAGTATTCAGCAAGCTGAAACGCGCTAAAAACACGGCGCTGCAACCACCCGTGGCGGTATTGACTACCCTGTTTGAGAATCTATTTTTTACTAGTCTCAAAACGGAGGAGGGCCAGCTCATCAAAGTCACCGTCACGCTGATAAGCTCCGCTAACCCCGACCCTAACCCGCCCAAAAAGAAGGATGCTCAGCGCTGGAACTGCATTCACTTCGAGGAAAAAATACCCTTCACCGTCAAAAATATGGTGAAGCTTTCCAAGGCGGCCGACCCGTGGAGCACGTCGCTGGCGGTCGATTACAACGAGGAAAACGAGCTGTTCATCTGGGGCCTGATTGACCAGTCGTTTCACTACCAAAGCTTCATTAATTATGAATCGACGTATAACCCGGAGCAGCCCGGCCTATTTCAGGCCACCATCAACGACGTGGGCAACATTCACGTGATGCTCGATTACGAGCTGATTGCTAATCTCAAGCAAAATACCCTAATCAGTAATTACGTCAATGTATTTGCCAAAGGCCCGGTCCGGGAATCCCTGAACAATCACAGTGATAATTACCAGGCGTCGGTTCGGCAGCATTTTATTGATGAGTTAGGGACCGATGTGCTGGACGAGTGGGATGGCTATATCGGCAACATTATCAGCCGGTCTATCTGCCGCATTCTCATTCGGATGCAGGATTACCAGCACGGCGGGGCCTTCGTCATAACTCCCGATACCGAGGCGGGCCTGAGCATCAAGCACCGCTTATCCTACGACCGGCTGTTCAAGGCCATTGTCAATTTTATCAAATTCGACATCGCCAGCTTTAAGCATACCGAAACGATCATGAGCGAGTACATCGATTTGGACCAGGATACGCTCCCGTCCTTTCTGTACCTGAGCGAGAGCGTGGCCGAAACCGATAAAAACGAAACCAGCGACGAGTTGAAGGGGGCCATTATGTTTATTGCCTCGCTTTCCTGCATCGATGGCCTCGTGGTATTATCCCCCGATCTGGAAGTCAAGAGCTTCGGCACCGTCATCAAAAACGTGCGCCCACCCGAGCAGGTGTACATCTCCCCCCAGGCCGTGGTCGATGAGCGCCGGCTAGCGGCCGTGTCGCCGGCCCACTACGGCACCCGGCACCGCTCCATGTTCTCCTACTGCTGGCACAACCCCGGCAGCCTGGGCTTCGTCGTGTCGCAGGATGGTGATATTCGGGCCATTACCAAGGTCGGCGACAAGCTCGTGATGTGGGAGAATATCAAGGTGCAGCAGTTTATCAAGAGCAAGCGCTTGTTCAGGCCCAATCAGCTGCACACGTTCTAGAAATCTATGTAATGTTTATCATTGCTTCGCTATGCTCGCAATGATAAACATTCAGCTCAGCCGCTCGGGTATGATTGCTTCGCTGCGCTCGCAAGGACAGGCCTTTTTCAACTGGCAGTAACTCAAATAATTTCTAGTTTTTACAACCTACACCCGCCACAATTATTAATGGAAACCATCGCTGCCCGGTATGACGCCCCCGCTACCACATACCATTCTTATATGACTGAGTTTGACATAGAGTGCCCGAAATGCCAGCGTTTGGCTCTCATTACTGCTGGTAGTCCGTATTTCTTCAACAATGCTCGGCTAAAATGTGGCTACTGCGGTCATTCAGAATTATCAGCCGATTTAATTAGATACAAGGTCTCGGTTAGAAGAAATTGCGATACGTGCGGCAAACTCATCAGCAAAGTGATACCACACTCTAGAGTTCCGGTAGATGCGTTCGCAATTGCTTGTCCAACGTGCAGTGAGGTCCGTATTTATAAGCCAAAAAACGAGCCCTATACACAACCTCATAACGATCCTGGCGCAGGTTTGGCTCCCATTTTCGGCGTACCCTTATGGTTGCAGGGAAACTTCCGAGGAAATTTATTCTGGGCCTATAATCGGCAGCATTTACACGCCATCAAAGAATACGTAGGCGCTAAGCTGCGGGAGCGGCAAACTACTACGCACACCACAATGGTCGAAAAACTCCCGCAGTTTATCAAGGAAGCGAAGAACCGCGAAACTATTCTCAAGCTGATTGAGAAGCTGGAGCGTAAGCAGTCCACCACTAAATTTTGAAGGTATTCAGAAAGTCTTCTTTTCACAATACCCGTCATGCTGAGCTTGCCGAAGCAT
>CAJYVK010000002.1 GCA_913778455.1 uncultured Hymenobacter sp.
GAGGCCTTCTTATAGCAGCGGGGGGATAAAATTACTCTAAGCCTCTTCGGCTGCTTGGGCTAGTGGCTCAAGGAGGCCTGTAGATACTTACGGTAGCGTTTGACGCTAGAGAGGCTGATACCGGTCAGCTCCACAGTTTCAGTGACGGACAGGCCTTTGTCCAACGCCTTCTTGACTTTGCTCAGGTTTTCGGCATCGAGCCCTTTGGGCCGGCCGATGTGCTTGCCCTGGGCGGCGGCCAGTTGCTGACCGGCCTTAGTCTTTTCCAGGATGCTCTCGCGGTCGTACTCGGCCAGCGAGGCGAAGATGGAGAGCATAAACTTGCCTGCTGGCGTCGTCGTGTCGATGCCCAGGTCCAAGGCCTTGAAGTGGATGCCGCGCTGGTGAAACGAATTGACCAAGTGAATCACGTGGTCGCGACTACGGCCCAGGCGAAAGAAACGCGCTACTAATACGGTGTCGCCTGCGCGCAGCAAACCTAGCAGCTCATCGAGGGCGGGCCGCTGCACACTCAGGCCGGTAATCTTGTCCTGGAAGATGCGGTCGCAGCCGGCCTTGGTCAGGATGTCGAGTTGGGTGTCCAGGTTCTGGTCGAGCGTGGAGACGCGGGCGTAGCCGAAGGTCTGGTGCATAAGGGGTCAACAAGTCAGGTCCACAAAGGTAAATCCCCGTTTATTTTTGGCCCGACTTTCTGACCCCTTGTTTTCGGGCGGCTCGCCGCTCGGTGGGTCGGCGGGGGCCAGGGCCAGGAAGCTATGGCTTTTTGACCCTGCCCCAGACGTATGATTTCTCCCTTTCTCACCGCGCCCGAACGCCAGGGCTACCAACAAGTACCCGCCGTACTCAGCGAAACCGCCCTGCGCCAGCACTTTCACCTGACGGGGGCGGACCGGGAGTTTATCCAGCGCCAGCGCCGCGACGGCAACCGCCTGGGCTGCGCCGTGCAGCTGGGCCTGGTGCGTTTGATGGGCTACCTGCCCGAGGACTGGTTCGAGCAGGTCCCAGTGCCCGTCGCCGCGTTTGTCGGCCAGCAGCTGGGCATCGCCCCAGACGCGCTGGCCAGCTACGGCGAACGAGCGGCTACGCGTAGCGAGCACTTGCAGCTGGTGCTGCGGCACCTGGGCTACCGCAAGTGGCAGCCCCTGGACAGTCCCGGCCTGGAAGCCTGGCTGCTGGAACGAGCCCTGGAACACGACCAGCCGCGCCTGCTTTTGCAGGCCGCGTGTCAAAAGCTGCACCAGGACCGCCTACTGCGGCCGGCCATTTCAGTGTTGGAGTTGTTGGTGAGCCAAGCCCTGCTGCAAACCGACGCGGCCACCTACCAGCGCCTGGCTCTGCTGCTCACGCCGGCGGTGGAAGCGCAACTCGATACCCTACTGGTACCCGACCCGGCCCGGCGCGTGACCCCGCACCGCTGGCTCTGCCAGCCGGCGACGGCCAACACGCCTGCGGCCATCAACCAAGCGCTGGTCAAGCTCGACTTCCTCCACCAGCTAGGGCTGGTTGACTGGGACACGAGCGGGCTGAACGCCAACCGGCGCAAGCGCCTGGCCCACCGGGCGCGCCACCGCACCAGCCAGGCCATCGGCCGCTACGCGCCGGCCAAGCGCTACCCGCTGCTGGTGGCCTTCGTGCTGGAAACCTACCGCGACGTGCTCGACGCGGTGCTCACCATGTTCAGCGACTACTGGGCCCTGGCCCAGCGGAAAGCACAACGTGAGTACGAGGCCCACCTGCTGGCCATTCGCCAGGCCCGCGAAACGGCCTTGCGCGTCTTCGCCCAAGTGGCGCGCACGGTGGTGGACGAGCAAATACCGGCCGCGCAGGTGCGCGAAGCCGTATTTGAATCGATTTCTCGGGAGCAGGTGGAGCAGGCGCTACAGGCTTACTACGCCCTGAGCGATACCCGTTTGGATTCGCCCCTGGCCTTTCTGCTGCGGCGCTACGCGCACCTGAAGCAGTTTTCCGCCAGTCTGTTGCGGCAGGTTTCATTTGCCAGCGCCTTTGCCGGGGACCACTTCGCCGAGGCCCTGACCCTGGTGGTGGAGCTGCAGACCGGGGCCCGGCGCAAGCTGCCGGCCAATGCCCCGACCGATTTCATCACGCCCTCCTGGCAGGGCTTCGTGCACCCGCACCAGCTGCCGGAGCGCCTACCCTACGAGCTGTGCGTGCTGGCCACCTTGCGCGAGCGGCTGCGCTCGGGCGACGTGTTCGTGCCGGGCTCACGCAAATTCGCCGACCTGGAAAGCTACCTGATTCCGGCTATTGAGTGGCCGGACCTGCGCGGGGAGGTGCTACGCCAGCTGGGCCTGCCCGAGGACCCCAGCCAGCGCCTGCACGCCCGCCTGGCCGAGCTGGAAACCCTGCTGCCGCAGGTCACGGCGCTGCTGGCCGAAGGCGGCGAGGTGCGCCTGGAAGACGGCGAACTGGTGCTCACGGCCTTGCAGGCCGAGGAGTTGCCCGCGTCGCTCCAGACACTGGATGAGCAGATTCGGGCCCGCATGCCGGCCGTGGAACTGACCGACATTCTGGTCGAAGTAGATGGCTGGACCGGCTTCTCGGGCCTGCTGCGCGAGGCGTCGGCCGGGGGTAGCGAGGCGCCGGAGCCGGTCTATGCGGCCCTGCTGGCCGCCGCTTGCAACATCCCCTTGTCCGACATGGCCCGCAGCACGGGCCTGGATTACCAAACCGTCTGGTGGGCCACCCACCAGTTCCTACACGAGCAGCCGTTGCGGGCGGCCACCACCCGCGTGGTCAACCAGCAGCACCGCCAGTGGCTGGCCCAGCACTGGGGTGGCGGGGGATTGTCGTCCTCCGATGGCCAGCGCTTCCCCGTCAGCGGGGCCGTGCGCAACGCAAAAGCCCTGCCGCGCTACTTTGGCTACGGGCGGGGCGTCACCTTTTACACCCACACGGCGGACCACTACGCCCAATACGGCAGCCAAGTCATCCCCACTACCGAGCGCGATGCCACCTACGTGCTGGACGAGGTACTAGGCAACGAAACTGAC
>CAJYVK010000003.1 GCA_913778455.1 uncultured Hymenobacter sp.
TTCTTCGGGCAGCATAAAGCAAAACGAAAAGCCGGCGGTCGGCCGGGGGGCCGGCAATAAAACGGGGTGAGTGAAACGCCGGAACGGAGGTCAGGAAAAAAAGTAACTTAGTTCAGGCTGGGGTCGAGCGGGTAGTTGGAGAGCGCCCGGAAGCGGCCGCCTTTTTCGCGCAGGATGCCTCGCCAGAACGCATCAGACTTCAAAGTAAATACTTTCCCGGCACTAGCTGGCTGCCGAATCCAGGAGCCACCCCGAATTTCTTCTTCCAGCTGCCCCGCCGACCAGCCCGAGTAGCCCACGTAGCAGCGCACGTCGTCGGGAGGGATAATACCGGTGTTTATCAGGGAAATAAACAGGTCAAAATCACCGCCCCAGTACACGTCGTCGCCCAGGGCGGTGGCCCCGGGCAGGCTGCCGTAGCGGTGCACAAAATGTAGGGTGTCGAGCTGCACCGGGCCGCCCTGGTAGAGCGGCAGGGCGGCGGCGGGGCCCGCGGGCAGCTCCAGCGCGTCGCCCAGGATGGTGGAGGTGCGCTGGGTCAGCACCAGGCCGAACGCGCCCTCGGTAGGAGAGTGGCGGCACAGCAGCACCACGCTGCGCTCGAAGTTGGGGTCGCCCAAAAAGGGCTGCGAAATCAGAAGGGTACCGGGCTTCATAGTGCTAGCAAGTACGCACGCCCGGCCCAGATGGTGCCCGCCCGCCCGAAAAAAGCCGATTCGCCCCGCGCCGGCTGCCCTACCTTTGCCCCCAGCCACTAGCTCATCAGCCCCAGAGTACCGAGCAAATTCACCCGTTAGTAAGTTGTCAAAACAAGTCGGCGTAGCGCAATTCACGGGCCGGGCACGGGCGGTATGCAGTAGCGCGGACTTTGTAGGCCGCGTTTCGTTCGCCTACGCCCATCGGAGAGGCGGGCTACCAGGAGAAGAAAGTGTAGTGCAGCAAGCAAGATGCTTCGGCAAGCGGCCGCCAGATAAGCATGACAAACGTTTAGAGAATACTACTGCTTGCAAACTACTAGCCTCCTACAGCAAACGTACCCCGCCCGCCAAGCCAACTCCTAACTCATAATTTCTAACTCATAACTCAAAAAATGACCGACGCCGAACTCGCGGCCCTGCGCCAGAGCTATACCCAGCGCACGCTGCTCGAAGCCGACGTGCTGCCCGCCGCCGTGCCGCAGTTTCGGCAGTGGCTCGACGAGGCCGTGGCCGCCCAGTTGCCCGAGCCCGCCGCCCTCACCCTGGCCACCGTGAACCCCGCCACCGGCCAGCCCAGCCAGCGCGTGGTGCTGCTCAAGGGCTTGCCCGACGAGGCGGGCTTCCTGTTCTTTACCAATTACGACTCGCAGAAAGGCCACGAGCTGGCGGCCCAGCCCCGGGCGGCGCTCAATTTCTTCTGGCCCGGCCTCGAACGCCAGGTGCGGGTGGAGGGAGTAGTGGAAAAAGCCCCGGAGGAGGTCTCCACGGCTTATTTCCAAAGCCGGCCGCGTGGCTCGCAGGTGGGGGCCTGGGCCTCGCCCCAGAGCCAGCCCATCGCCAGCCGCGAGGTGCTGGAAAGCCGCGAGCACGCGATTGAGGCCGAATTCGCCGGCCAGAGCCCCCTGCCGCGCCCGCCGCACTGGGGCGGCTACGTGCTGCGCCCCACCCGGGTCGAGTTCTGGCAGGGCCGCCCCAGCCGCCTGCACGACCGTCTGGTCTACGAGCTGGAGCCGGAAACCAACACCTGGAAAATCACCCGCCTGGCCCCGTAGTCATTTAACAGTTAACATTTATCATTTATCATTTAACAGGCTTGCGGGTAACGCGCTGACTAGCCAACTAGTAGTGATAAATGAAGAGGCTGTTAAATGTTAATTGATAACTGTTAATTGATAACTGTTAATTGATAACTGTTAACTGAAACGTGGCTGAGATTCAACCCGTGCGCGGCTGGCGCTACAATCCAGCCCTGAGTGCCGATATCGACGCGGTGGTGTCGCCGCTCTTCGACGTGGTGAGCCCGCGCCAGCGCGAGGCTTTGTACCAGAACCCGCTCAATTCCATTCACTTGTCGGTGCCCCGGCCCGAGGCGGGGCTGGCCCCGGTCGCCGCCGCGGCCCGGCGGCTGGCGGCGTGGCAGGCGGCCGGCGTGCTGCGCCAGGATGGGCTGCCCGGCATCTACGTGTACTACCAGTATTTCCGGCTGCCGGGCGAGGCCCGCGAGCGCTGCCGCAAGGGCTTCATGTGCCACATCCGGGCCACCGACTGGGCCGCGGGGGTGGTGCTGCGCCACGAGAATACGCTGCCCGCCGCCGTCAACGACCGGGCCGAGCTGCTGGCCGAGCTCCAGTTTCAAACCAGCGCCACCCACGGCCTCTACCGCGACGAGACCTTCGAGCTGGAAGCCCTCATGGACGCGGCCATTGCCGACCCGCTCTGCCAGACGGAGGAAGACTACCAGGGCGCGCGCGACGTGCTGGCCGTGATTCAGGACGCGCAGCTGATTCGGCGCTTTCAGCAAGTGCTGGCCGAGCGGCCGGTGATCCTGGCCGACGGGCACCACCGCTACGAGGGCTCGCTGGCGTACCGCCAGGCCCGCGAGCTGGCGGCGGGGCCGGGGGGCTACTCCGGCTGCGAGCCCTGGAACTACCACCTCATGTACCTTACCAACGCCGCCAGCGACGACGTGCGCATCCTGCCCACTCACCGCCTGCTGCTGGAGCTGCCCGGCGACCTCAGCGAGGCGGAGCTGCTGGCCCGGCTGGCACCGTACTTCACCGTGCGCCAGGTGGAGGCCCAGGACTTGCCCGAGCTGCTGGCCGGCAAGCGCTGGGCCTTTGGGCTGTACCTGCCCGGCGGGGCGTACAAGCTGCGCCTGCGCCCCGAGGTGCACGCCCAGCTCGACTGGCCCACCACGCCCGAGGTGAAGGACCTCGACCTGACGGTGCTGCACTTCTTCGTGCTCGAAAAGGTATTGGGTATCGTCGGCCCCGAGGCCCAGCGCAACTGGGCGGGCGTGGCCTACGTGCGCAGCCTGGCCGAGTGCCTGCAGCGCGTGGATCGGGGCGAGGCCCGCGCCGCCTTCCTCACCAACGAGGTAACCATGGCCCAGGTCGAGGCCGTCTGCCACTCGGGGGCCGTAATGCCGGCCAAGTCCACCTTCTTCTACCCCAAAACCCTCGCCGGCCTGCTGTTCAGCAGCCTGGCCGAGGCGGCGGACGACTCCTTGTTCAGCGAGTACTTCTTTACTAATTATGAATTATAAATTATGAGTTATGAATTGGCTCGGTGAGGCGGTAGTAGCGAGCCGGTGGCAGTAGGGCTTCGGACGCTCAGTAATCTTGCTGACCCCTTCACTTCCTCATTACTTCCTGACCTCATTCCCTCCTCACCCCCTCACCTCATTACCCCCGAAGTGAAATTAATTTTAGCCTCCGGCTCGCCGCGCCGCCGCCAGCTGCTTACCGACATGGGCCTGCCCTACGAAATTCGGCTGCGGGAAGTCGATGAAAGCTTTCCGCCCGCGCTGCGCCGCGCCGAGGTGGCCCAGTACCTGGCCCGTCGCAAGGCCGAGGCCTACCGCCCCGACCTGGCCCCCGACGAGCTGCTGCTCACGGCCGATACCATTGTGTGCCTGGCCGACGACGTGCTCAACAAGCCCGCCGACGCGGCCGAGGCCCGGACCATGCTCGCCCGCCTGCAAGGCCGCGCCCACCAGGTGTACACCGGCGTGTGCCTGCTGCCCGGCGACGGCCGCCCGCCCGTCGTCTTCGCCGACGAAACGACCGTGCACTTCCGCCCCCTGAGCGCGGCCGACATTGCCTTTTACGTCGAGCGCTACCAGCCCCTGGACAAGGCCGGGGCCTACGGGGCGCAGGACTGGCTGGGCCTGGTGGGCATCGACCGGCTCGAGGGCTCGTACTTCAACGTGATGGGCCTGCCGACCCATCGGGTGTGGGAGGCCCTGCGCACGCTGGGGGCCGTCGCGTAGTGCGCCCGGCCGTGACGCCCCGCTTCTACGCCCTGCTGGCGCTGGCCGTGGTGGGCCTGGCCGCGGGCTACGCGGCGCTGGTGCTGTACTCGGCGAGCTGGCCCGAGGCGGCGGCGTTGCGCGAGTTTTACGACTGGCACCCGCGGGCCTACTCGGCCGGGGAGTTTACCGGGCTGCGGCGGGCCTTGGCCGCGCTGGCGACCGGGGCGCTGGGCCTTGCCTTCGGGCTGGGCTGGTCCCGGGCGGGCCGGGCGCAGGTGGCGGCGCTGGGGCAGGAAGTGCGCAGCGCCGGGCGGGGCCTGGGGGCCGGCTGGCGGGCGCTGCGGCCGGGCCAGCGCCGGGCGGCCCTGGCGGGACTGCTGGCGCTCACGGCGCTGCGGGCCTACTACAGCCGGGTGCTGGCCCCCGCCGACGACGCCGTGTCGTTCGAGGTGTTCGTGCGGGCGTCGCTGCTGACCGTCAGCGCCGCGTACCCTTATCCCAACAACCACGTGCTGAGCAACACCTTGAGCTGGGCGTTTTACCAGCTGCACCCCGGCTTTTGGTGGAGCATGCGCCTGCCGGTGCTGCTGACGGCCACCGGGGCCACGGCGCTCTGGTTTCTGGCCCTGCTGCGGCGCAGCAGCTTCCGGGTGGCGGCGCTGGCCGTGGGCGCGTTTAGTATGTTGCAGCTGAGCTTTTA
>CAJYVK010000004.1 GCA_913778455.1 uncultured Hymenobacter sp.
AGACGTGTGCTCTTCCGATCTGCCCAACGCAGAGTTACCTACCCTTATTCGGTTGGAGTATCCTTATCCGACTCATCCACTCTCCTGCGCTTTATTTCGCGACCTTCTGCCGGACTCTGCGCAGTAAGACTGCGCAGAGGAGCCGTGGACTCGGCATCCTCAGACCTGGCACCGGGCGTACGCAAGGCTGTGAAATGGTTGACGCCGTCGTGATAAACCAGAATTGGATTCGCGCTCACAGTGGTGGAGCGGTCCGTCTGCGGACTGCCTTCGTAAAATACCACCGCGCCCTGGCCCGCTAGCCCAAGCTCCGTCAGGATGATAGTGAGCACCCGCTGGGAGGCATACAGCATTTCCCCGATCGGCACTCCCAGCCGGGCGCGAATTCTCACCACCTGTTCACCCGTCACCCTGGCCCGCCCGGCTCCGTCGGTTATCGCGTTGATGAGGCAGTTGTTTACCTCTACTAACCAGTTGGGGTCATCTTTACGGGCTTCCAACTTGGTCAGCTCGGCTTCATTTAGCTGCGACGACTCTTCGTCGTCTTCCGTATCGTCGCCGACAGTGGCCGTGGGGGGTATGTCCTTCCTCGCAATCGTTGATTCGCCGGTAGTGGCAAACTTGTATGCCCCGGGGTAGGCCTGCTCTATGAAAGTATCGTGTAGACCACGCATGGTATCAGTATTGCCCCCATCGTACAGCGCTATGATAGCTTTCTGTAACTCCTCCCGCGTGCCTTGCCCGTAAAGCTGGTAGCGAAGCAGGGTTTGCCGGGCGGTACCCTCCCCGTGCCCCGTAGTGTTGATTTTATTGACCGACACGCCCGGAATCAGGTTGTAAAAGGCCAGGGTAGCGTTGATCATCTGCTGCAGAATAGCGACGGTGGAAGTCGTCGGATCCACCTTGGCATACTGCTGCATATTGACCAGCGAGTCGGCGTACAACTCCTTGGCGTTGTCACCCAAACCATAACCTTCTCGTTCCGTGGCAATACGCTGCACATCAGTTATGATGTCTTGCACTGCCACTATGGCATCCGGCACAGACAACTTCCTTATGGCGCTCCGAACCCGGTCCAGGTGTACGACCCAGGCAGTGGTGTGGGCACCCATCGTACCCTTAAACGGCGATGGTGGCCGGCCGCTGGACAGCATGTCCGCCACTGTATTGTCCGTAGGATTCAACACAATCTGAATGGCCATCGGGCTCATTCCCCTGGTCAGCGTAGTGGTTACGACGGCAGAAGAAGCAGATCTTCCTCTCGACTCCGTCGGTTTTGCGTATTCTCCCAAATCTTTGGCTGACTCCGGTCCTGGCATCACTGGGATAAGCGTTGTTGTTGGGTCACCATCCTGAAAAGCATGCAGATGCTTAATGGTTCTTACCGCCTTCGTGTCCCCTTCGGCCGAAGTGGCAGATTTGACCTTTTCGGTAAGCAGCTTCTGCACCATATCACGGTGCGTGTCTTCATCGTACTTCGCAATATTCTCTGTTATGGCCCGGCTGTTTTCCCGCAAGCGAACTTCTAAATCACGGATGTTGCCGATAAAATCGTTGTTTAGCTGCTTGTTTACTTCCTTGATTTCCGACAACAACTCCAAGGCTTCTTTCTGCTGCTGGTAAATCTTGAAAATAGCTTCCAACTGGGTTTGATTGATTGCCATACCTCGCAAAGCGGTTTTTGCCTTTGCACTGGAATATTGTTGCGTGTAGGTCATCAAATCGCTAAGGGTACGTCCCAACGCACTACCAGCCCGTCTGAATAAGTCGACGATGGTAGCGGACTTAACCCGAGTAAGATTCTCTTGAATTTTAGCCGTACCCAGCTCGCTACTAATTTTGGCGTATACCTTCGGAAACCGGTTGCTGATACTTTGCTGGTGCTGCTCCCAGATAATCGCTAATCTTTGCTCCGCGTCTTTTTCCTTTCCAAAGGCAACCCCGCCGGTCATGGCCCGCACTGTCGTCTCGTTGGGTTCGGCGGCTACCATCGATGCCGCCTGGTCGTCGAATAGCTTGTAAACTGCGGCCAACAAATCAAAATCCGATATACTGGTAGTCGGATCACGCTCGAAAGTGCTCAGCGTCGCCGCGGCCGTCGATTCGCCTCGCCCTTTGCCAGCCAGGCCCGTACTTTTTGCGGCCACGTTGACGGTGCTGAACGGAATCAGCTCCCGCGCATCCAGGTACGCACTGATGGCCTGCTGCAAGTGCTGCAAGGCCATATTATCATTGGTCGTAGAAGCCTCCACCGCAGCAGCGTAGTGGGCTTGCAGCTTAGCATATTCGTGGCCGAAACGGCTCCCGATCAAGGTCTGAGGCTCCTTGGTAGTAGGATCCCAATCCATATACTCGTACCCGGGCAGCAGGGCTAGCTCATCCTTCAAGACCTTGACGTAGTCCACGGCCTGCATCAAGGTCTTACCCTTCAACCCGATATTGATACCCTCGACATGGATGATAAAGGCCGAGGTATGGTCGCCCATCGAGCCGCCATGCACCCGGGGCGGGCGGCCCCGGACGACTACTTGCACAATTTGATTTGCAGTATTCAGCACTAGTTGACTAGTAGTGAGCTGCATTACTTTGCGCTGGGTAGACGAGCCCGCCCCCAGCGGGGCTTGCTGTAGCGCGGCGGCGCGAGGCCGGCGCATCAGTAAGGCGGTTTCCCCCATCGCATCAGCTTCCTGCTCCAACGCCGGGTCGTCGTTGATTGCCACCCCCTTGCGCTGCAACGTTACCGGTACGCGTCCCTGTTTTTGCTGCACGACATGCCAGGCTTCGTGCGGCAGGTACCGCTCCTGCCCCGGCGCCACGTGAATGTCGGTGCCCTGGGCGTAGGCATGGGCTTGTAGCTGGGCCGGGCGGGCAGAATTGTAGTGCACCCGCACGTCATCCAGCGAGTGGCCGGATAAGTTTTCCACGCCGGCTTTGAGGCCATCGGGTAGGCCCGTCTTATTTACGAGCTGCGGCGCGGGCGGCACCCGGACGCTGCTGGCAATCGCCGCCTGCAATTGAGCGGCCTGTTGCACGCGCGGGCTATTAGCAATCGCTGCTTGCAGCCCTCTTTGCGCAGCCGCCCCCGGCCGGCCATCCCACACGCTCTCCGCGGCTTGCGGCTCCCCGGCAACGGGCGCTGGGCGCTGGGATTTTTCGGCGGGGGTTTGCATAGCAATGGTGCCCACGTACTGAGTAACCAGTGGCGGTTACGCAAGCAGGCTGCCAGCAGCAGGCAATACTGCCTACTGATTTACGGTGCGAGTAAGCGGCTGAGAGCCGGGCAATTCCCGCAGGGTCCCGCCTTCAGCCTGCGTGTTTACCTGCGTAAGCGTCACTGGCTGCGCCGCCGGGGTGGTGGCGGGCGTTAGCTGAGACAGCGCCAGCCCAGCGCCGCATAGCAAACCTAGCAGACCCACGAAAGGCCACAGTGGACGCTCGGACGGCGCGCAGTCGGCGGCGGGAAAGGGAGATACCGTGAAGAAAACCATGGCAAACGCAACTGAGTGGTGATGCTGACTTCGACCGGGCCCCAACCCGGCTGTTCGACTATAAAAACATGGCAATGTTATTCCTATGCAAGGAAAGCTCAACTAAGTGAGGCTGAATATTGGGCAGGCAGGCTAGCGCTTCAGCAGGGTTGGCCAGGGAAGCGGTAAAGCGGCTGCCCAGCGTGCAGCATAACTCTCTTTGTGACGGCAAGTATACTTCGGGAGTTGGTTAATTCCTAACGCCTTATTTGGCGACATTTCGCGACAGTGGATTTCAGACTGGGCGGCTAGGGGTAATGGCCGGGCGAGAAAGCATCGGCGGGCAGCCGACCCGTAGCCGACGATGGCTTATGGGCAACGGTGCTTGGTTCGCAATTCGTAGTTCTGAAAATAAAGCTCAGCCCAGCCAAACGACCAGCCGCCGGTATATCCAATGGGCCAGCAGCGTGAGACTAAATATGTACGCTACCAGCAGGGCCAATTGCCAGCCCTGCGCGTAGCGCAGAAAGCCCAGCCAGCCCAGGTTCCAATAGATGGCGACCCACGACAGGGCGTACAGCGAGGTTACGTAGCGGCTCAGGAAAGTAAAGCCGCGCAGCAGCCAAAGCGGCAGGTACCGGGCCGCCACCCGAAAAATCGCGAACAGCAAGCTCGTGAGCCCACTCAGCGCAAGCACGCCAGCCGGCCCGGTGCGGTAGAAGTCGGCACCCTGCCAAGTAGTTGGATAGGCGAATCCCAGCAACAGGCCCGCGCCCAGGGCCAGCAGCCCACCCCCACCCACCCAGGCATAAAAGATGCGGGGGTGTATGGCCCAGCGTCGGTACGCCGCGCCCAGGGCGTACCCCACCAGGGCGTAGGCCAGCCACGGAAACAGCGGGAAAAACACGGTGTAAGTACTACCCCACAGCAAGTCGCAGAGGTAGGCCGTACCCGGATCGGCTGGGCGCAAGCCCCATAACCGGGGCGCGGCCAGGGCTACCAGGGCGGCTAATCCGAGCGCCGCCAGCGGCCCGCCCCGCAGGTGGCGCAGCCCGGCCAGCGCCATGGTACTCAGCCCAGCCAAGTGCAGGATGTCGCCCAACAACAACAGAAACGGGAGGTTACCCGGGTCGCCGGGACGCCGGCCCAGATCGAGGAGCAAGGCGGGCGGCAGGGTGCGAAACACGTACAGCGGCACGATAAACTTGGCGAAGTTGAGCGCGTAGCCGTAGGCCAGCAGGCGCAGGCCGCGCCGCAGGGCCGCGCCCGTGGCCTGCCGCCGCGACAGCGAGAACGATACTCCCAAGCACACCACGAAGGTGGCCGTGGCCTTACCCAAGACCAGGATGACGTGCCCCAGTCCGCGCCGCTGCGTTTCGGCCGTGGCGAAGTACAAGAGTGTGTGTACAACTATCATCATGCCTACGCTCAGGCCCCGAATAACGTCGATTTCGGGCAGGCGCGGGCGGGTGGTGAGCGGCGCAACGGCCGGGGCGGATAACGTTAGCGTGGCGCTCACGGGCGATGGGCAGCTACGGGGTTGCGCAGGTCGCCGTGCAGGGCGGGCACGGCGGGCGGCGTGGCCAGCTCGGCGTACCCGTAGGTGAGCAGCCGCAGGCGGTTGAGGCAGAAGCGGGCGAAGCGGGGCGCAAATAAGTCGTAGCGGGCGAAGCGGTCGGCCAGCTGCGGAAACTCGGCCTGGTAGTCGTGAATAACAGCGGCCACCAGCGCCCAGAATTCGGTTTCGGGCACCTCGAGAAACGTGTGCGCGATGTCGGACAAGTAACGGAATACTCCGTCGAAAATATCGGTGAAGATGAACAGCGGCACGTCTTCTTCGGGCAGCTCCAGCAGGGCCTCGCGGATCGCGGCCGGCAGGCGGTGGTAGTGGGCGGGCGTCACCTGCACTTCCTCGGCAAAGTCCTTGAGAATGACGCGGTGCGGCACACCCTCGGTGAGGACGAGCAAGGTATTTTCGCCGTGCGGCACGAAGAATACTTCGTGGGCGTAAAAGCAGTGCAGCAGCGGCCGGAAATAGGCATCGAGGTAGGTGGCCAGCCAGGCGCGGGCCGCAAGCCCCGAGCGGGCCACGCAGGCTCCCACGAAGGACTCGCCCGCGTCGTCGACGTAGAGCAAGGCGGCCATCGTACAGAGCTGCTCGCCGGGGGCCAGTAGCGGAACCGCTGACTGCCGCCAGATAGCCCCCAGAAACTCGTGGTACTGGTAGGGAGCCCCCGCGAGCTGGTTGAGCTGCGGGTGGCGATAAGCCAGCGTGGCTATCTCGCCCAGCAGCCCGAAGCCGCAGCGGCGCAGGTAGGCATCGGAAGCCAGCAGCGTCAGCAGCCAGTGGGTGATGGGCGGCGTCACGGCCAGACGGTCAGGGTTCAGGCCCCGGATAAGGCCAGTATTGAGGACGGAAAGGGCAGTTTTAACGTAGCACGCTTCGGGCCGGGCGGCGTTGTAGAGCGTACGGATGGACTGCTGGGGCCGGTATTCCTCCTGCCCGTAGCCCAGGGGTACCACCAAGCCGTCAGCTTGGTCGGCGGCCAGCAGCACGGCCAGCTTGTGCTGCCATTGCCATTCGTGCACCGGCAATAAATAATAGTCATGGGGATTTAGACCCTGCTCAGCCAGCTGCGCCAGGAAATCTGCCAGCTCGGCGGCAGGCAGCTCGGCGGCGATGTGGGTGGCGTAGTCGAGGCCCGGCAAGCTCACGAAAGTGGCCCGCTCGCGGTGCACGGCCAGCCAGAACAGGCGCAGGCTGGGGTCGGCCTCGGGGGCGTAGCGACGGTGGTCGCGCACCGAGAAGCCCAGCCGGCCCTTGTTGATGATAAGCCAGGGGTGACCTTCCATCGCGTGCTCAATGGTTTGGTAGTCAGCGGTGGCTAGCTCGGCGGCGGCGGGCCGACCCTTGGCCCGGATAAAAGCATCGGCGTACACGGTGTGGTTGACTTCCTCCAGGTAGTGCGCCAGGGTGAAGGTGGAGGTACCCAACTGGTGCTGTAACTCGCGGAAAAACTGGAGCGCGTCGAGCGGCGTTTCGCCGCCCGGGGCCAGCCGGCGGATATAGGCCGGGGCCACGCGCCAGTAGTCCAGGGCGCGGGCGGCGGCCCGGAAGCGGTAGGATACGTTCGGCGCGTCAGTTGTCAGCTCAAATTCGGTCTCCTCCCCTACTACGGTCAGCGGCGTGGGCGCAAGCAGGCGCTCGTGCAGCAGCTCGGCGAGGGCTTTGGCGAGGAAAGCCCGGGTGGCGGCGTGCCAGTGGGTGGGCAGAATGGTCGGCCCGGCCAGGGTGGCGGGGGCGGGAAAAGGCAGCACGTCAGGCAGCATACAAAGCGGGGCGAAAAGCGGAACGGAAGCAGAAAAGCGTGACCGGTACCAGGGCCAGCGCCCCGGCCGTGGCCAGCAGGAAAGGAGTCGTGAGCGAGGCCGCATCCACGGCGTAGCTCGCCAGCAGCGGGGCCAGAATGATGGCCAGGTTTTGCATCAGGTTGATGACGCGGTAGTTGCCCAGCATGTCGTGGGCGGCCGACCAGCGGAAGAGCAGATAATCGATGCCGATTTCGAGCAGAAAAAGTGCCGCGCCGTAGCCCACCCGGGCCGCCACCAGCCAGCCCAGGCTGGGGCTGCTGAGCTGGGCCAGCGTAGTCAGCCCCAGCACCAGCGCCGCGCCCAAGAGCAAATTGCGAATGGTGTGGTCGGCGGTGAGCCGACGGGTGAAGGGGGCAATGACCACCGCCATAATGCTCGGAATAACGAACAGCAAGCCACTAGCTTTCAAGCTAATGCCCGGAAACGCACCCGCCAGGTAGCGCGTGTAGAAGGGCCGCAGCAGCATGAACGTGAAGTAGAACAAAAACATGAGCGCGGCCACGCCCACCAGGCGGCGACCGTTGCCGGCGGCGGGTGCAGGGGCCTCGGCTGGCGCGGGTACTTCGTTGGACGGGTGAGGAATGCGCAGCACGTACCGGCTGATGAAGAGCTGGGCAAAGTCGAGCAGGCCCACGCCCACAATGATGTAGCGCGGATTCAACCCATCGAACAAGGCCCCGCCGGCCAGCGCGGCCAGCACGATGCCCAGGTTCACGATAAAGCCCATGCTGGCAATGATGCTGGCCTCCTGCTCGCGGCCCGCCACCCGAATCAGGTGCGGATAGAGTAGCAGATAGCTGCTCTTACAGAGGTCGGCTAGTACCGACAGCACCACGAACGAGGCTACGTTGGGCGCGGCGGCACAGGCCAGGCACAGCACCCCGGCCGCTCCCTGGGTGTAGGTGAGCAGCCGCAGCACCGGCACGCGCTGCGCCAGCCTGGCCCAGAGCTGAAACGAGCCCAGGA
>CAJYVK010000005.1 GCA_913778455.1 uncultured Hymenobacter sp.
ATTTGGCGGAGTTAAACCACTGGCCGCGCCGGTAGGGCGTGGGCTGGCCGCAGATGGTGTGGGCCACGGTTTCGCCCTGCATCCGGCCGGTGTACCAGAGCTGCTCCACGGCCACTTCGCCGGGGGCTGGCTGGCGGTGCTGGGCGCAGTCACCGGCCGCGTACACGCCGGGCGCGCTGGTTTCGAGCAGCTCGGTTACCAGGATGCCCAGGTCGGTTTCGAGGCCAGCCGCGCGGGCCAGCGCCAGGTTGGGCTGCACGCCGGTGGCCAGGCCCACCCACTCGGCGGATAGCTCCTGGCCGGTGGTGGTAATCACGGCCCGCACGCGGCCCTGGTCGTCGCCTAGTACTTCATGCAGTTCGGCAGCTAGCCGCAAATCGATGCCATAGTTACGGATGTGCGCCGCCAGCAGGGCCGACTCTTCGAGCGGCAGCACTGACTGCCAGTAGCGCGGCTCGCGCACTAGCCACGTCACGCCGATGCCGCGCGAATGCAGCATTTCGGCCAGCTCCACGCCAATTAGGCCCCCGCCCACCACTACAGCGTGCCGGATGCCCTGGGTGGCCTGGCTCATCTTTTCCAGGTCGGACAAGCCGTAAAAGCCCTGCACGCCGCGCAGCTGCTGGCCGGGCCAGCCGGTCGTGCGTACTACCGAGCCCGTGGCCAGCAGCAGATTATCATAGGCCAACGCCGGGCCCGTGGTCAGCTGCACGGTGCGGGCGGCGGTATCCACGCCGGTGGCTTCGGCGTGCACCAGCTCCAGGCGGTTTTCCGCCCAAAACCAGTCTTCGTAGGGTTTTACGTCGGCGTAGCGCAAGTGGCCCAGGTACAAGTACATCAGGGCGGGGCGCGAGTAGTGGTGGGCGCTTTCAGCCGCTACCAGCGTGATGCGGGCAGCGGGCGCCAGCCGCCGCGCCGTGATAGCCGCCGTGACGCCCGTAATGCCATTGCCGATAATAACGAGGTGCATAAGTCACAAAAGAACGCCAAAGCGCGGCGGTAGTCCGCCCCGCCGGCCCCGCATCTACGTAGCTAGCCCAGCCAGCCGATTGCGCCGCCCCAGTCGTTCTTTTACAGCCCTAACCTGCTCCGTTGTTCACTTTGCCTCCTCTTCCGCGCATTGGCGTGCTTATTCCGGCCCACAACGAGGCGCGCGCTATCGGGCTGGTGCTGGGCGAAATCCCGGCCAGTTTGGTGCAGGAAGTAGTGGTAGTCGATAATGCCTCGACCGACAATACTGCCGCGGCCGCCCGCGCGGCCGGGGCCACGGTGGTAGCGGAACCCCGCCCCGGCTACGGCCAGGCCTGCTTGGCAGGGCTCGCTTACTACGCCGCCCAGCCGGCCGGGCGCACGCCCGAAATCATCGTGTTTCTCGACGGCGACCACTCCGATTTTCCCGAGGAGATGCCCGCCCTGCTAGCCCCCATTCTGAGCGGCGCGGCAGAAATGGTGATTGGCTCGCGGGCGCTGGGCCAGCGCGAGCGCGGGGCCTTGCTGCCGCAGCAGCGCTTCGGCAACTGGCTGGCTTCTCGTCTGTTGCGCCTGCGCTACGGCGGCACCCACACCGACCTGGGGCCCTTTCGGGCCATCCAGGCTGAGGCGCTGACCCGCCTGGGTATGGTTGATACCAACTACGGCTGGACGGTGGAAATGCAGGTGAAAGCCGCCCGCTTGGGATTGCGCGTGGCCGAAGTGCCCGTGCGCTACCGCCGCCGTATTGGCGTGAGTAAGGTATCCGGCACGGTGCGCGGTACGCTCGGAGCGGGCTACAAAATCCTGTGGACCATTTTTAAGTACTGGTAATTCCTCTTGCTCTTTTGCCTGCATCCCTTTCTCCTTTTCCGTGGCGCCGCGCCGGTCAGCTAGGGGCGCTTTTGCTGACGGGGGCCGCCTACTGGGGGCTGGCCTACGCCACATCGCGCCCGCAGTTCGGGCAACTGCTCTGGTTGTTTGCGGTGGCGGTGGCAGCCTACGCCTGGCTGCTGCACACGCGGCTACCGCTACGCTGGGGCCTGGCGGCCGCATTAGTTTTTCGGCTGCTGTGGCTGCCGGCCACCCCCGCGCTGAGCGACGACTTCTACCGCTTTCGCTGGGATGGCTTGTTGGTCAGCCACGGCCACAACCCGTTTGCCGAAACGCCCCGGCAGCTCCTGCATGCCCCGCCCGTCGACTCGACCTCCCTGCCGCTGCCCGAGCTCCGTCGCATATTGCCCCAGCTAAATTCGCCAGCGTATTATTCGGTGTATCCGCCTGTGTGCCAGGCTATGTACGGCGCGGCAGCAAAGGCTTTTCCCGCTTCCCAAACTGGGTTTCTAGTGGTTGTTCGCTTGGCGCTATTGCTAGCCGATGCAGGGGCAGCGGGGCTGCTACTGTGGCTGCTACCCTTAACCGGCTGGCCGGCCCGCCGCACGCTAGCCTACCTACTACACCCCTTGGTAGTAGTAGAAGTGATGGGTAACGTGCACATGGAGGGCGTAGTCGTTTGCTGTTTGCTGCTAGTAGGAGCGCTGCTAGTCCGTCGTAAGCTGCGGTTGGCCGCCGGGGCCCTCGCGCTGGCTGTAGCTACCAAGCTGCTGCCGCTACTGGCGTTGCCGCTGCTAGCCAGGCGGCTAAGAAAGGCGCAGTTTTGGCAATTCATCGTCGTGTTGGCTGGTAGCCTAGCGCTACTGTTTCTACCCTTCGTGTCGTGGACCTTACTACTGCATATTGGCCTTAGCCTGGACCTGTACTTTCAAAGCTTCGAGTTCAATGCCAGTGTGTTTTACGTGCTGTTGGCAGCGGGCAAATGGCTCGTCGGCTACGACCGAGTGGGTATCCTAGGGCCGTTACTGGGGCTAAGTGCGGCGGGCTTTACTTGGTGGCTGGCCCGGCGGGCGGGGCGCCCCCCGCTCGCGACACTGCCTCACTGGCTGCTGCTCACGCTTAGCGGCTACTTTGCGCTGGCTACCA
>CAJYVK010000006.1 GCA_913778455.1 uncultured Hymenobacter sp.
AATGAGGTAATGAGGTAATGAGGTAATGAGGTAATGAGGTAATGAGGTAATGAGGTAATGAGGTAATGAGGTAATGAGGTAACATGCTAAAAGCTGCTGGTCCTTACGAGCGCAGCGAAGCAATCACACTTAGACGGTGACGTTCAGCAGGTGCGATTACCTTATTGTCGTTCACGGGGACAAGCCATTCTTCATACCATTGCGTGCAATCGGTTAAATCCGTTAAATCCGTTAAATCAGCGGTTCTAGGATTCCCACTTCCTCCGCCTCCATCAGCCCCAGCGCGTTCACGTGCGTAAGGCGCAGCGGCTTAATTTCCCCCACCAGCAGCGGGTCGTACTTGGCCGCGACCCGAATGTAATTGGGCGTGTAGCCCTCCACGCGGCCATCGGTGATATCGTCCTCAAACAACACCTCCGTGACCAACCCCGCGTGCTGCTCGTAAAAAGCCCGCTTTTTCTTTTCCGACAAGCTGCGCAACTGCGTGGTGCGCTCGGTACGCACGCGCTCGGGTACCCGGCCGGGCAGGGTAGGGGCCAGCGTATTGGCCCGCTCCGAATACGGAAATACGTGCAGGTAGCTGACGGGTAGCTCGTTGAGGAAGTGATAAGTTTCCAAAAAGTCCGCCTCCGTCTCACCCGGAAAGCCCACGATAACGTCCACCCCAATGCCCGCGTGCGGCATTACTTCCTTGATGCGGGCCACGCGGTCGGCATAGAGCGCCCGGCGGTAGCGGCGGCGCATGAGCCCCAGAATCTTATCCGACCCACTTTGCAGCGGCAGGTGAAAGTGCGGCATAAAGCGCGACGAGGCTGCCACGGTCTGAATGATCTCGTCGGTGAGCAGGTTGGGCTCGCACGAGCTGATGCGGTAGCGCCGAATGCCTTCTACCTGGTCCAGGGCCTGCACCAACTGGGTGAAGTTCTCGCGGCGTTCCCGCTCGGGGCCCTGCAAGCCAAAATCGCCCAGGTTGACGCCCGTGAGCACAATTTCCTGCACGCCCTGGCTTGCTAGCGTTTCCACGCGCTCGACCACCGAGGCGATGCTGCCCGAACGGCTGGCCCCGCGGGCCAGCGGGATGGTGCAAAACGAGCACGAGTAGTCGCAGCCATCCTGCACTTTCAAGAAAGTACGGGTGCGCTCGCCCAGCGACTGCGCCGGGTGAAACTCGTGCGCCGCGCTGATGGGCGAGGCAAATACCCGGCCCGGCCCGGCTGCCGCGCCCGGCGTCGGCAATTCCAGCTCAGATAAAATTTCGGCCAGCCGGAATTTCTCCGCCGCGCCCAGCACGGCCCCCACGCCGGGAATGTTGGCGATTTCCTCGGGCTTGAGCTGGGCGTAGCAGCCCACGATGGCCACGAAGGCGTTGGGATTGTGCTTGCGGGCCTGCTGCACCACGCGCCGACACTTGCGGTCGGCGTGGTCGGTGACGGAGCAGGTATTCACGACGTACACGTCGGCTCCCTGCTCAAACTCGACGCGGCGCACGCCGCGCTCCTCAAACTGCCGGCCCAGGGCCGCCGATTCGGAGAAGTTGAGCTTGCAGCCCAGGGTATAAAAAGCAACGGTTTGCGGAGTCATAAGCTTGCAAAGATACGGCTAGCCCGCTGGCTGGCCGATACATGCGGCGGGGTAGATAACCCGCCGGCTGGGTCTCACCCAACAAAAAAGCCGGAGCAACGGCTCCGGCTTTTTCAAAAAAAATCAAATGCTAGTGGCTAGGTCAGGGGAAAACTTCGCTGCCCTTGCGCATGCCACTCGGCTAAGCGCCGGCAAACAGCTGCTCCTCGTGCTGGCTGACGTCGAGGCCCAGGCGCTCTTCCTCGGCTGTTACGCGCAGCGGCGTGATGAGGTCGGTGAGCTTGAGCAGCGCGAATGACGCGCCGAAGGTGAAGACGGAAACAATCACTAGGGCCAGCATGTGCTTCAAAAACAGCTCGGTGCCGCCGTAGGCCAGGCCATCAACGGCCGCCGAGTTCACGGCTTTGCTAGCGAAGATACCCGTCATGATCAGGCCCACCATGCCGCCGATGCCGTGGCAGGGAAACACGTCGAGGGTGTCGTCGAGGCGCGACTTGGAGCGCAGGTGCGCGAAGAAGTTGCTGGTAGCACCGGCAATCACCCCGATGAAGATGCTCACCGGTATCGTCACGTAGCCCGAGGCAGGCGTAATGGCTACCAGCCCTACCACGGCCCCGATGCAGAAGCCTAGCGCCGAGAGTTTCTTACCCCGCGCCACGTCAAACAGAATCCAGGCCAGGCCCGCGGCCGAGGCGGCTACGTTGGTAGTAGCAAAGGCGCTCACGGCCAGCGGGCTGGCCCCTACGGCCGAGCCGGCGTTGAAGCCGAACCAGCCAAACCACAGCAAGCCCGTGCCCAGCAGTACGAAGGGAATGTTGGCCGGCGGCAGTACCTGCTCGCTGCCGTGCGTGAAGCGCGGCTTGAGGTAAATGGCTGAGGCCAGCGCGGCCCAGCCGGCCGACATGTGCACCACGGTGCCGCCCGCGAAGTCGAGTACGCCCAGCTTGAAGAGAAAGCCCTCGGGGTGCCAGGTCCAGTGAGCCAGCGGAGCGTACACGAGCAGGCTGAAGAGCACGATGAACACGATGTACGACTTGAAGTTGATGCGCTCGGCCATCGAGCCCGTAATGAGGGCGGGGGTTATGATGGCGAACTTCATCTGGAAAAACGCGAACAGCACCAGCGGAATGGTAGCGGCCAGCGACCAGGGCTTGCCGTCCAGCACGCCCTTAAATAGGAAGAACGTGCGCGGGTCGCCTACGAAGCCGCCGATGGAATCGCCAAACGCCAGGCTGAAGCCCACGACTACCCACAGCAGGCTGATGATGCCCATCGCCACGAAGCTTTGCAGCATGGTCGAAATCACGTTTTTAGAATTCACCATGCCACCGTAGAAGAAGGCCAGGCCGGGCGTCATCAGCAATACCAGGGCCGTAGCGCACAGCATCCAGGCGGTGTCGCCGGTGTTGATGCCTTCGGTCACGATTTTGGTGGGCAGGGCTGGCATCAGCGTGGCCAGTAGCCCCACGGCCAGTAGGATAAATAAGGGAATGTAGTTGGGTTTCTGCATAAAGAGTAGGGAGTAAAAAGGTGAAAGAGAGTGAAAAGTAATATTAAGTAATTACCACTCGGCAGTGGGGCGCGGCTGCTGAGCAACGGGCTTGGGTACGGCGAGCATCGCGGTTTTGAGTTCGGCGGCGAAGCCTTCCACTGCCTGGCGAGTGGCTAGCCGGTGGTCGTCCCAGAGCTTTTGCCAGCCCGCCGCTGTCGGCTCTTCGAGCGGCTTGGTTTTGCCGGTGGGCACGAAGCGGTAGTTGCGGTCTTCGTGGTAGTAGGCAAACACGAAGTCGCTGAATTGCTGGCGGTAGCGGCCATCCTTGACCTCCACTGTCAATTGATACTGGATTTTACCGTGCAGTTTTTTGGAGATGTAGCCCCGGTCGTACACCGCGAAAGCGTTGGTCGCTACCAGGCGACCGGCCGCCGAGTCGGCCGTAGCGAGCGCGTAGCCCCGGCGGTGCAGCCAAGCCTTCGCGTGAGCGTAGAGCAGGCCAGCGCGCAGGGTGTCGGCGGGCACCACTGCGTAGAGGGCGACCCGGCCGCGCTCGTCGGTGGGCAGCGCCTGGCCATGGGCCGTGAAGCTCGGCAGCCACCCCAGCGCCAGCAGGCAAAGCAAGGCACGCATCAGTAAAATCCAGTGAGTGAGTAGAAAAGAAGCGCCCGGTACTGCCTCGGGCCAGCCCGGCGGGCTAGTACTTATAGATAAAGGCCACCCCGAGCGTAGACTGGCTCCGCTGGCCTAGCCCGTCGGAATTCTCGTAGTAGTTGACCGGCGCGGTATCAATTCGAAACTCGGGCTTCAGCGTGAGCTTGCCCGAGGCCAGCGTGATGGGGGTCGTCACGGTGATGGAGTTGTTTACCGTCTGGAGGTAACGCACGCCGTGCTTGTCCTCGAAATGCTCGTAGCGCACGCCCAGGCCCACCACGTCGCTGAAGGCGTAGTTGCTGTACAGCGCTACCCCGCCCCAGGTCGGCTGGGCGCTGCCAAACTTGTCGGCGACCAGAGTTTCCTGCGCCGCGTTGCCGGGGCGGAAGTCGTAGCGCCCGTAGGCCGCGTTGAGGCCCAGGTAAAACTTAGAGGTGACTTGATAATTGGTCGTTACGTCGTACAGGTTGCGCACGTAGTTGCCAAACGCGCCCGGCAACGTACCGGCTTTAACCAAGCTGTTGAGGTAGGTATCGTCGGCGTAGCCGCCAATCCAGTTTAGGTATACCGTGCAGGTAGACAGCGGCTTGAACATAAACTGGCCAATGATGGATTTCTGCGTGTTGTCGTCGGTGAGGTTGTCCCAGTTGTTGACGACGCCCAGCATCAGTGCAGCCCGGTCGTTGAAGCTGTAGGCCGCTTTCAGTCCCAGGTGGTAGAAAGGGCCATTATTGAAGAGGTTAGACAGCGAGTAGTTATAGTTGAGCGGCGCGTCAATTACCTCGTAGCCGATGTGGGTGCCGAACTGTCCTATTGTAAAGCTCAGTTTCGGCGTGGCCCGGTACGTAAAATACGCCTGCTTAATAGCCGCCGAGGTGCCGTAGAGCGCCGCCGAGTAGGGGGCCTGTGGTCGGTAGAGATTCAGCGCGCCCGTGGTATTGCCAAAATTGCCCAATTCCGCATTCGGCCCAAAGGTCAGGTCGATAACGACATCCGATTTGCGGTTGGAATAAGCAAACTTGGTTTGCACTAATCCTAGCGCAAACTGGTCGGGTAGCCGATCGAAGGCCCGGCCCGCTAGCTGGTCCACGCCCAGCAGATTACCCGATTTGGGTCGGTTAAAAGCCGTGAGGTAATACGAGTCGATATAGCCCGATATGCTCAGCTTGCCGACGTCAGTAGAGTCGGTCTGGGCCATTGCCGGCGCAGCTCCGAGGGTAAGTAGTGTAACGAGTACCGATTTTCTCATGGATTTGATGGATTGGGTAGACGGGTAAAAAACTAATTCCTGGAAAGAAAAATGACTTTTAGGTAGCAGTAGGGGCAACTGTCTAAAATAACCTGTCTGGTAAAATATCCTATGAGTTTTAGCGGTAACTACTTTGAAAAATTAGGTGAGGGCGGAGTAAATAAGGTGGTTTGAGAAGTATTAGCCTGAAAAAATAGGGTCTTTTCTCGTAATCGTCCTCGGCAAAAGTAACGGCGTCAGGCACATTCGCAAGCTCTTGTGGTAGAGTTTGAAAAAAAAAATTGAAGAAGGAAAAATATTTTTTAAAATAAATAAATTATTCTACTTAATAAGCTACCGTGCATCTACGGCAGCTCTGACGTTCTGCGAGCCGAGACGCGGAAGTGGCTATAAGCTGAGTATGGGCAGTATTAAGCTGGTGTTGCGGGGGTGGTCATAATTTGGGTGGTAGATAATTTTCAGGTTGTTCTGAGCAGAATACCCTTGTGTAGTAGAGGGTAATGGGTTGGCTTGGGGGTAAAATTTAGGGAAAGGCCCATTTTTTAGGGGTGTGCGCCGCTAAATCGAGCTTTTTCCGCTTTACCTTTGCCACAGTTTCTCCCTCTTCTCATTTTCTGCTTGCAGGTATGGCCATTCTTCGCTTTAAAGCTCTCGAACTCGTTGACCAGCGCCAAGCGCTGACGGTAAAGCCCGTGGCTAACCGCCGCTCAGACTCGTACGGGCAAAATGTGTTTAACCTTGAAGCGATGCGGGCCAACATGCCCGGCGAGTATTTCAAGAAACTGCAAGCGGCTATCAAGCACGGCACGCCCGTGGAGCGCAACGTAGCCGACGCCGTGGCTTCGGCCATGAAAACCTGGGCCATGGCCAAGGGCGCGACGCACTACACCCACTGGTTCCAGCCCCTCACCGGTGCTACCGCCGAGAAGCACGACTCGTTCTTCGACCTCAACTCTGACGGCCGGCCGATCGAAAACTTTAAAGGCTCGGCGCTGGTGCAGCAGGAGCCCGATGCTTCGTCGTTCCCCAACGGTGGCATCCGCAACACCTTCGAAGCCCGCGGCTACACCGCCTGGGATCCCACTTCGCCCGCCTTCATCATCGAAACGGTAGGTGCCAAGACGCTGTGCATTCCCACGATTTTCGTGGCCTACACTGGCGAGGCCCTCGACTACAAGGCTCCCCTGCTCAAGTCGCTGGCCGTGCTCGAAAAGGCGGCCGTGGACGTGTGCCAGTACTTCGATAAAGACGTGCAGCGCGTAAACACCACGCTCGGCATCGAGCAGGAGTACTTCCTGGTTGACAAAGCGCTCTTCGACGCCCGCCCCGACCTCGTAATGACCGGCCGCACGCTCTTCGGCCACTCCTCGGCCAAGGGCCAGCAGCTCGAAGACCACTACTTCGGCTCGATTCCGCCCCGCGTGCATGCCTTCATGTTCGAATTTGAGGAGGAAGCCAACTCGCTCGGTATTCCGCTGCGTACCCGTCACAACGAAGTGGCTCCCAACCAGTTTGAGTGCGCCCCCACCTTCGAGGATGCCAACCTGGCCATCGACCACAACCAGTTGCTGATGGACGTGATGGACCGCGTAGCCCTCAAGCACAACTTCAAGGTGCTGCTGCACGAGAAGCCCTTCGCCGGCGTCAACGGTTCGGGTAAGCACAACAACTGGGCAATGAGCACCGACACGGGTGTTAACCTGCTCGCCCCCGGTAAGCGTCCCAAGGAAAACCTCCAATTCCTGGCCTTCTTCATCACAACTGTGAAGGCTGTGCACCGCTACGGCGACCTGCTGCGTGCCAGCATCGCCTCGGCTAGCAACGACCACCGCCTCGGCGCCAACGAAGCCCCGCCCGCCATCATGTCGGTATTCCTGGGCTCAATGCTCGACGGCGTGCTCGACGAGCTAGAGCGCACTGCCAAGCTGCCGCTCGACAAGGGCGATAACATCTACCTCAAGCTGGGCATCGACAAGATTCCGGCCATTATCCTCGACAACACCGACCGTAACCGCACCTCGCCGTTCGCCTTCACCGGCAACAAATTCGAGCTGCGCGCCGTAGGCTCGTCGGCCAACTGCTCGTCGGCCATGACGGCTCTCAACGCCATCGTAGCCGACCAGCTGATCGACTTCAAAGCCGAAGTAGACGAGCTGATCGCCCAAGGCAAGAAAAAAGAAGTTGCTATCGTTGATGTACTGCGCAGCTACGTAATTAGCTCGAAGGACATCCGCTTTGAAGGCAACGGCTACTCGGATGAGTGGAAAGAGGAAGCGGCCCGCCGCGGTCTCGCTAACATCCCGACGACCCCGCTGGCCCTCGACGCCATCGTGCGTGAAGACGCTGCTGAGTTGTTTGCCCGCCACGGAATTCTCTCGCACACCGAATTGCACGCCCGTCACGAAATTCTACTCGAAGACTACACCAAAAAGATTCAGATTGAAAGCCGCGTGCTCGGTGACCTGGCTGTAAACCACGTTATTCCCACGGCTTTGGCCTACCAGAACAAGCTCGTGCAAAACGTGCGCGGCCTGCGCGACCTGGGTCTCGACGACGAGAACAGCGAGGTAACGGTTGAGATGATTAAATCCATCTCGGGCTACGTATCGACCATCAAAAAGACGGTTGACGCGATGGTAGAAGCCCGTAAGGTGGCCAATAAGATTGAAGATGCCCGCGAACGTGCCATTGCGTACTGCGACGAGGTAAAGGAAAAATTCGCGACTATTCGTCGCGCGGCCGACAAGCTCGAACTGCTCGTCGCCGATGAGGACTGGCCCCTGGTGAAGTACCGCGAACTGTTGTTCCGGCACTAGCCCTCGGGTTGGAGCCACGGACCAGCGCTGGGTGGGAATTCTCGCTGCGTCCGGGTTTGGAAAGGGTCGTGCCGGGTGGCGCGGCCTTTTTTTATGCCCGTACTTTTCTGGTGGGGCTAATCGGCCTTCCTGGTGCCATAAAGGCACTTTCGCCTCGATAGAGAGTAGGCAATTTGGCGCAGGCTAGCTAGCCCGGGCGGTAGGTGGCCAAGGCTACCCCGTGGTGGCTGGGCAACGTGCACCGGCTCGCGGGCGATTCAAGTCAGGGAAAAGCGGTCATGCGGCCGGTGCGCTCTAGGAGACCGTCTCCTGGGTGCAGGGCAACGTCAAGCTCCAGCTTGGTGAAGCGTCGGGGCTTACTCACCGGACGCCTCACCAAGCTGGAGCTTGACGCTACAACAACCTAATTGTGGAGCCGCTCTAGTAAGGGTCTTCGCCGGGTGGGTTTACTACGATCGTTTCGCCGCTGTCCACGAGAGTTGCGGTGAAGGTCTTGGTAATGCGGACTTTAGGGCTGCCGTCTTTGGGAATCACGTCGAAGCCGATGCGAATGCCGACGATGGCCGGGGCAATTCGGTCGGCTTGCAGCGCCGTGCCAATGCGGTAAGTCATGGGAGTGGCTCCCACGTCATTGCCGTTGGCATCAACGGTCGGCCTATCGCCGATAACTTCCAAATGACCGCTAAAATCTGCGTTCGCCCCCCCATTCTCAATGCTCACCAACTCCTGCGAGTAGTTGTCTATTCTCGCCACATCCAATAAGTCAGGATTGAAAATAAGGCGATTGATATTGTCGCTGTAGTCCGGGTTAACAAAATACGTATCAGTGGAGGGCTGATTCGTATGCTGCACAATGTTGTGCTGCCGGGTAAAGCGCAGGCCTGAGCGTAGATAAAAGACGCCCAGCGCCTTCGTGTAGGCGGGCACGTAGCCGACCGTCTGGGACTGGTCGAAGCCAGACGGCACCAGTTGCAGATCCGTCACGGAGCCGGTCGAGAGCAGCGTGCCGCTCAAGTTGATATCAGCCTGAAGCTTCAGATTGGTATTAGGCTGGCTGCTGTCGCTGCCGAAGATGGAGCTGAACAAGTTGGTAGCCAAGCCGGAAACGCCACTCGTCAACGCGCTTGTCAGCCCGTCGCCGGCAGCTTTCGTCAACGTAGAAAGCAAGCCGCCCCCGGCGTTATTTGGGCCGTTTACGTCAGTTTTGCCATTAATATTAAGGATTGCCCCGACATTGGCAGTCGTGACGGAGCCCCCCGTATAGCTAAAGCTTGACGACGGCATCGAGATGTTGCCGGTGATGTCACCCATCACCGTGCCTTTGGCTTTAAGCTGCGTGATTTGAATTCCGTTCAAATCCCAGTCAAACCAGAAGGTATTGTAACTCTGATTTACCATGTTGGGGTCGTAGGCCAGCTCCATCTCGCAGGCATACCAGGTGTTGCTCCCGATAGGACGTCCCTTTTCAACTACGATATAAGAATCCTGTAAATTCTGGCTGATGTCAACAATTTGAGGGCCGGCAAAATTGAGGAAGGGCGAATTGGCAGCGTAGGGACCATGCGCGCGAATGCGGTGGAAGAGGTCATTGCTCAGCGTAAAGGTTTGCTTATCCGATACGTGGTAGTACAGGCGCATTACGCCGCGGTACTTGTTATACAGAATAAAGTACCCCGTGCCAGACTGCGGGTCTTTAGTCGGCTCAAACGTATTGTAAAGCAATTCCCAGCCTGCCCCGACTTTAAAGTCCCGGGCGATGTCGGCGCTAATTTTAGAGGTGCCGCCAATTGCCCAGGGGAGAAGCAGGTTGGACGTGCCCGGCACAAAATCATTAGTCGACCACGGAAAAGTGTAGGTGGGCACCGCATCGGCCGAAACCTTGCCGTTGGGAGTAGGCGCTTGCAAGGCTGCCGGGTCGTCCTTTTTTGTGCAGCTCATCGCGCCGAGTGTTAAAAGCAGGGCAAGCGCACTTTTGCTAGGCCAGCGAGCGGGCCTTGGTGGTAAGAGAAGCGACATAGTGAGGTTGGGAAAAGGAATAAATGGCTACCTCGATGCTGCCAACAGCCACGAAGCAACCTGGACAAAACTAGGGGTAGGGTCTAGCTGGAAAAAGGATAAGTAGCCCCTTTCTGTGACATGCTGTTTTGCCGGTTTCGATTGCCAGAACAAAAAAAGACCAAGTGCTTATCCGGAAAATATGCTATTTTCCGGCTCCGGATGAATACGCAGGGCGCAGTACTCACACTCCCAGCCCGGCCCTACTCCAATTCTCACTCGTGCTGTCCGCAGTCGGGGGGGCTACGTGTCAGCCAGGGGGTGCCGAATAATCGACACGGAATACTGCCCCGCGCCCCGCTTCCTAGGGCTGGGTCGGTATACGTTGAGCAATGTTGGTTAGGAGATATAAGCCCGAGTTCCGGCTTGGGGAGACGTACGGGCTTGCTCACCGGACGCCTCCCCAAGCCGGAACTCGGGGTTACACTACTCGAAAGAGCCTTCAGCTAAGCACCGTTCGCTAGCCTGAGAGCTGCCGTTTTACTACCTGCTCAGCTTAATAAAGGATGGTAATCGCTCCCGCGTACGACTTGCCGAGCGGGCCTTTGGTCACCACGACGTAGTAGTACGTGCCTACGGGGGCGGGCTGGCCGTTGATGTCGCCGCGCCACTCGTTGGCCCGGCTGTAGTTTTCGGCCGAGAAAATGCGGCTACCCCAGCGGTTGAATACGGTGACGGTATTCTCGGGATACTGCTCGATAAACTCGATTTGCCAGGTATCGTCCTGGCCGTCGCCGTTGGGGGTGAAGGCATTGGGGATTCGGATGGCCGGGCGCACGGTCACGGTTACCTGGTCGGAGCTGGCGCAGCCGCCGCTGCCGGCCGAGAGCGTGTACGTAGTAGTAACCAAGGGTGCCGCCAGAGGATGCAGCGGGTCATTGGCCGAAATAGTGAGGCCCAGCGCGGGCGTCCACGTTACGGGATAATTGCCGTCGGCACTGCCCTCCAACCGCACGGAGGTACCCGCCAGAATCTCCTTGTCGGGACCGGCATTCACCACCACCGGCGGCAGAATGCGCACGGCAATGCCGTTGGAAACGGCCGTCACGGCTTGGCCGCAGGCGTCGGTGGTGCGCAGGCGCAGCGTCACGGTCTGGCCGTCGCGCAGCGTAGTGCTGGTGAAAACCGGGGTGGTGGCCCCGGCCACATCCGCGCCATTGACCTGCCACTGGTAGGCAGGGGCCGCGCCAGCGTTGGTCACGCTGGCAATGCTGAAAGTCAGCAGCTCACCCGGGCACACCGGCCCGCTGGGCTGGGCGGCGATGGCGAGCGTGGGCGGCGGGGCCACCGTGCGCGTGACCGTGACGGTGGCCGTGGCCAGCCCCGTGCTGCACAGGCCCGCCGTGGGCGTCACTTCCACCCGCACCTGGTCGCCGGTAACTAACGTGCTGTTGGTGAAGGTGGGGCCGGTCGCCACGGCCACGTTGTTGACGAGCCACCGGAACGTGGGTACCGCGCCCGAGTTGGCCGCCACGGCCGTGAAGGTGAGGGGCGTGCCGGGGCACTGCACGGGTGGGGTAGCGAGGCTGACCGTGGGCGTGACGGTGGGCTGCACCTGCACGGCTACCACGTTGGAAACCCCAGTG
>CAJYVK010000007.1 GCA_913778455.1 uncultured Hymenobacter sp.
GGGCTTGCAGCCGCAACACATCGGGCAACGGTGACCCCGTGAGCAGACGCAACAGGCCGTAGCCAATGCCACTGGTGCCTTGAAACAGGCCCGGCAGTGATACGTGCGGATAGGTAGCCCAACCCAGCGTGTACGTCTCCTTGCTGGCTGCCCGGTCCAGCAGTTGCACGGCTCGTTGTCGGGCCTCGCGCTGCAAATCCGGGGCGGACAAGCACTGGCCGATTTCGTGGAGAATAGCCAGCCGCCCGGTGCTACCGCAGCACAGGTGATCGGCCCGCTCCAGGGAAGTTTCACTCAGTACCTGCACGGCGGCCTGCACATCGGGCAGATAGGCGGAATCGGTGGCTAGCATGTCGAGCCGGGCCAGCCCTATGCCGGGAGCGCCATGACACCAGCCGTCGGCAAAGCTCGGCTCGGCGTCGGCGGCTGCCCAGCGCAGGTCGGGCCAGTTATGGTGCTGGGGCGAGTACGTAGTATTTTCCAGCTGCACAGCTTCGGCAGCGGCCTGGGCATAAGCAGGTTCACCGGTGTGGGCCGCCAGGCGGTGCAGCGCATGGGCAATACCCGCCAGGCCGTGCGCAAACCCAGTGATCATGCGGCCCTCAAACGAAAGCCACCCCCGGTAGCCACCCAGCAGAACGCGCTCAGCCAATAGGTAGTCGGCACTCTGACGGGCTAGCGCCAGGGCCTGCGCCGACTGGGTTTGCTCGTGCAGGGCCACCAGGCAGAGGATGGTCCCGGCGTGGCCGCCGAGCACATCAACGGGTGCCGGCGCGAGCAGCCGGGCGGCCGTAAACAGCTCCAGGCCAGCGAGGGCTTCCGCCTCCAGGGCGGCGTCGCCGGTGAGGGCCGCCACCAGGCCCAGGCCGTAGAGGGTACCGGCCAGTCCCGTCACGCCGTGCAGCGGCATGTCGCGGGTGAGTTGCGCCCGGGCCGGGCTACCCAGGTCAGCCCGCACGCCTTGCAGGGCCGCCCAAGCGGCTTCGCGGTAGCGCGGCTGGCCCGTGCGGCTGGCCAGGGCGGCCAGGAATATTCCGACGCCCACGGTACCCTCAAACAAATCGGGGCCAATCGCCGTGAGCTGTTGCCGCTGTAAGTTTGGCAGGTACTTGAGCGTCATCCAGCTACTACACTGGCCAGCCGTGAGCATAGTAGCGCACAGCTCGTCGCCGATAGCCTGAGCCGCCGCCAGCAGGCGGGCGTCTACGGCCGCATCGTCGGTAGGGGCCGGCAGGGCGGCAGCTAGCGGAGGCGGCGGAGCCGCAGTAGGTGCTGGGCTGGCCGCGTGCGGCTGACCACCGACGCTGCCCAGGCTATCGAACGAGGCCTGGACGTATTGGAGCTGCCGGGCCAAGTCGGCGGCCGAGAGGCGATGCAGGCGCTGGGTCAACTGCGCGTAGCAGGAGTTGGCGAGCAGTTGCGTTACCCGCACGCCCTCCGTGAGCAGTACTTGGCCACTGGCCAGCCCGCTGAAGTACGGGCAGTCTTCCCGCTCCAGCGCTTTGTGTTCCAGACTCAACAACGGCCAGGCCGGCGTATCGGGCAGCGGGGCCTGCACCAGGTCGGCGGCCAGCGCGTCGAGGCAGATGCTGCGCCGGGCCCCGTTGCGCATGCAGCTGGGGTGCAGCGCTTCGTGCAGCAGCATGTAGTAGCGGTAGGTAGGCCGAAAAATGAAGCGTACCGCCAACTGCTGCAAGCCAGCCAGCGGCGCACCGTGGGCCAGCAGCTCGGCGTGGCGCTCGCGCAGCAACCCGTACACTTGCGCGAAGCCAGCCAGTACCTCGCCCACGTAGGGGCCGGGCGGCACTGGCTGGCCGTCGAGCTTAAAGCAGTTCGGCCCCGGCTCGGCCGTCTTAAATTCCAGCGCCCGCACCATGTGGTCGGTGTTGATGTGGAGCCAGACCGGCATGCGCACCCGGGTAGACTGGGCGGCCACGGCGCCCAGAGCGCTCACGTCAACCGCCCGCCCTTCCTCGCCCCCGATCCAACGCGGCAGTAGCCCCGTGCGAATGACCGACTCACCCGCTACTTGGTTGAGGTGGGCGTCGAGCTCACCTTCGGCTACGACGCGGTCGCGGCGCGGGTGGTGCGTGATAGTCTCCAGGTCAATAAGTACCGGCTGGCTACCGTTGGCAATCAGGTTTTCGTAGTGAAAGTCGCTGCTACCTAGTGCGTAGCCAAGGGCGAGCAGCGCCCCGGCCCGCCGGTAGAACAGGGCCGCCTCCGCCGAAGACCGGCCCGGCGCGGGGGCTACGTACTCCATCCACCCGTAGCTGCCCCGGTCCCAGGCCGCCAGCCGGCGCAGGTCCAGGTCGGCATAGTGGTTTACCCACGACAATACCTCATTCCATACTACCTCGCAGCCCAGCGAGCGGGGCTTGTACACCACCTTGCGGTCGTTTTCCAGCGTTAGGATCAACACGGTGCGCCCGGCGTGGTGGCTATCGGAGAGGCTGCCGGCTAGTTGCCGGATGGGAAGCTCGACGGGACCGCCGGGCAGGTGTTTGGCCAGGCGAGGACCGTCGGTTGCCCAGCGCGCCAGAAACTCCGCATTAGCCGCCACCCACTGGCCGCACACCGTCGCTACCAGCCGGGCCAGCACGGGATAGGCCCGCACCAGGGGCACCAGCCCGCGCTCCAGGTGCCACGCCACGAAGGCGCGGTAGTTGGCGTCGCCGTACACCCCGGCCTGCCGGTCGAACAGCAGTCCTAGCTTGGAAGCTACGCGAAATTTAAACAGATCGAACTCAGCCAGTAATACCTCCGAGCTCAGCACGAAGAGCTTGCGCAGCAGCCCCTGTTGCAGGCTGCCCAGCGCCTCGGCGGCCAGCAGCCCGAAGGACGCGGCCCCCGCTTGCTGGCGCAGCTGCCGGGTGGCGTACTGCACGGCGGGCCGCCACAGCTCCTCGAAGGGGTAGGTCTCCTCGCCGCCGGGCACCAGCGGCGGCGCGGCGGGGTGGCTACTGCTGCCAGTCGGTAGCTGGGCGTACCAAGCCAGCAACTCGTCGAACATGCTCCACCACGCCTGCGTCGGCCCCAGTCGTGTATAGCGCACCCGGCCCAGCAGCGGCTCAACTTCGGGCAGCGAGCGGCCGGTTTGCGCCAGGCGCCGGGCAAAGGCGATGGGGTCGCCCCCGGCCACGCGCTGCTGCCACTCAGCCAGTGCCCCGGCGGCCTCGGCGGCCGGGGCCTCGGACTGCGGCACCAGGTTGGCCCGCAGCCGCTCAGCTAGCGGCAGGGCATTGGCTAGTACCAGCTCGCGCTCGGCGGGCGACAGGGGGGCATAGACGGGGGAGGGTAGCGCGGGCAGGGCGGGGGGCTCCAGGGTAAGAGTTGCCATAGGTAGCGTAGCAGAAAAACGGGGTGAGAGATGGGCGGCGCAACCGGCATCAGGATAGGCTAGCCAGAAAGGAGGGACTGGGGGCAAAGAAGTAGGCCCCTCCCCGCATCGTTACGCACTGTTCCCACGGGTGCTGTAACCGCTCGGGCTGCCCCCACTGCCGGGGCCAGTGGGGGTGCTTGTTGCGCTCCCAGGAGTTGCCCTGGCCCGAGACGGGGTCCGCGCCGGCCCGCAGCCGGCCGAAGTCGGCGAAATTTGACCAGTTGATTTGAATCAGCTCGAACTGCCGGATCAAATTGCTTTGAAAACACATGAAAAGCATCCCCACGTCGGGATCGCCCACGGCTCCGTAGGGAATGCTGCGCCGGGCAATGCGGTTTTCCGTGTCGGCGGTAGCCGCCAGCGAGTCGTGCTCGCCGCGCGGGTTCACCTTGCGGATGTGGGCGTGAAAGGGACAGCGGCTGCCCACCGGGTCGTCGGCATACGAGAAGTCGTTGACCGGACCGAGGCCAGCGGCGGCGGCTTCCGACACGGGCGTTCCATCCTTGAAGCGGCCTACGGCCCAGGCTTCCACGGTCGCTTCGGCTACGTCCAGCGTTGCGGCCAGGCGACCAACGTTGGCCGCAAAGCGGGGTACATCTTGCGCCAGCTTGCGAAATACCAGGTAGCTGCCGAAGCCCTGCCCGCCGGCACTCAGCGCATCGGGCACCAAGATTTGGTCGAGCCGGGTGGCCGGGTTCCAGCGCAGCTCCCCGCTGGGCTGGCGCTGGCAGTACCGTTCCCACTCCTCCCGAATGTACAGCGGCTGGCTGATGCCATCTACAAAGCCAAAGTGCTCGATACCCCCGGGCAGCTCATGACCCCACGCCACGGTGAGCACCTCCACCGCAGCGGCCGGGGGGCGTAGCGCGGCCAGGGTGGCTTGCACGGTGGCAGCCTCATCGGCGGCCACCAGCAGGAGCGCGTGCACCTGGGCTGGGTCGGTAAATCCCTCTTCCCAGCTATTCACCGGCGGGTCGTTGAGCGCCCGCTGATGCATACCCTGTCGAAAGGCCTTATCTGCCGGAGCCTCGTAGCCTAGCTGCTGGTAGCCGCTGGCCGTCAGCAACAAGCTCACCAGCACCGGGTAGGGAGTCGGAAAACGGATGGGGTCAACATCAATCAGCTGGTCGATAGTGCGGGTGAGGCGCGGCGCAACCGTCTCGCGTAGCCACTCTGCCACCTGCTGCCGGGCGGCTTCGCCCGGTGCGAAGCGCAGTACCACGTGCGCCGCGCACTGCTTGGCGTGGCGCAGCAGCACGTTGCCTTGCAGGTCGCCGTAGGTGGTCACCAGCTCATCCAGGCTTACGAGGTCGATGGCAGCATTCATAAAGCTGATTTACGCAGTTGTAGTATGGGCAAGTAATTGCTTGTGAGGCGCAAGCGAAGCAACGGCGCAGCCTGGCAGGTAGGGCCGCCCACCCCGCGCCCGGGCGAAGCGCAGCAGCCGGGCGCGAATGCTCGCCGCCCGCCGGCGCTCGGCCGCCGAGCGGGCTGTCAGGTATACGCCCACCCCGAAGGTCATGGCGGCGCTGCCCGGGGCGCGTAGGTCGTGGGCGAAGGCCGTGGCACCGGGTTGGATGGGCAGTAAGTGAACCCGGCTCAGCAGGTCGGCGCAGGTGGGCAGGATAACGCGCTCCAGCAACGCCAGGTAGTCGGCCAACACCGCTCCCGACAGGCCAAAGTCGCTCCAATAGTGGGCCGCGGCTTCGCCCTCGGCGGCAGGCTCGCGGTCCGCCGGTGCGTTGTCCTCGCCGTGGTCGTAAAGGCTGGCGGTGGGGCACAGTTCGATGCGCGGGGCCGGGCGCGCGGCCAGCCCCGGTGGCACGGGGACCCGGGCCAGCAGGGCGGCCAGGTGATCGGGGTGCTGGGTGCCCAGGGTCAGCCAGGTGCGGTGGCCATCCGTTTCGGCCCAGGCCAGGGGCAACTGCCGAAAGTCGGCCGGCGAGCCGGCCGCCAGTACCGCTGCTACGTCGGTCAGGGCGGGTAGCTCCCACCGGGCAAGCTTGGCCCACGGCAGCCAGCGCCGGGTACGCAGCTGCGCCGCCGTAATGACGCCCGCCTGGCCCATGCCCGTCAGCACCTGGGCGAAGGCCGGGTCGCCGGGTCGGTAAGTAGCCAGCTGCCCACTGGCTAGCACCACGCGCACCGCCAGCACATGG
>CAJYVK010000008.1 GCA_913778455.1 uncultured Hymenobacter sp.
ATTTGGCGGAGTTAAACCACTGGCCGCGCCGGTAGGGCGTGGGCTGGCCGCAGATGGTGTGGGCCACGGTTTCGCCCTGCATCCGGCCGGTGTACCAGAGCTGCTCCACGGCCACTTCGCCGGGGGCAGGCTGGCGGTGCTGGGCGCAGTCGCCGGCCGCGTACACACCGGGCGCGCTGGTTTCGAGCAGCTCGTTCACCAGGATGCCCAGGTCGGTTTCGAGGGTAGCCGCGTGGGCCAGCGTCAAGTTGGGCTGCACGCCGGTAGCCAGGCCCACCCACTCAGCGGATAGCTCCTGGCCGGTGGTGGTAACCACGGCCCGCACGCTGCCCTGGTCGTCGCCTAGTACTTCATGCAGTGCGGTAGCTAGCCGCAAATCGATACCATAACTACGGATGTGCGCCGCCAGCAGAGCCGACTCTTCGGGCGGCAGCACTGACTGCCAATAGCGGGGCTCGCGCACCAGCCACGTCACGCCGATGCCGCGCGAGTGCAGCATTTCGGCCAGCTCCACGCCAATCAGGCCCCCGCCCACTACCACGGCCTGCCGGATGCCTTGGGTGGCTTGGCTCATCTTTTCCAAGTCGGGCAAGCCGTAGAAGCCCTGCACGCCGTCCAACTGTTGGCCAGGCCAGCCGGCCGTACGCACTACCGAGCCCGTGGCTAGCAGCAGATAATCATAGGCCAACACTTGGCCGGTAGCCAACTGCACGGTGCGAGCGGCAGTATCCACGCCAGTGGCTTCGGCCTGCACCAGCTCTAGGCAGTTTTCCGCCCAAAACCAGTCTTCGTAAGGCTTTACGTCCACATAGCGTAAGTGACCCAGGTACAAGTACATGAGAGCGGGACGCGAGTAGTGGTAAGCGCTTTCGGCCGCTACCAGCGTGATGTGGGCATCGGGCGCCAGCCGCCGCGCTGTGATAGCCGCCGTGACGCCCGTGATGCCATTGCCGATAATAACGAGGTGCATAAGTTACAAAAGAACGCCAGCGCGCGGCGGTAATCAGCACCGCCAGCTCCGCATCTACGTAGCTAGTCCGGCCAGCCGATTGCGCCGCCCCCGTCGTTCTTTTACAGCCGTAACCTGCTCCGTTGTTCACTTTGCCTCCCCTTCCGCGCATTGGCGTGCTTATTCCGGCCCACAACGAGGCGCGCTCCATCGGGCTGGTACTGGGCGAAATCCCGGCCGGCCTGGTGCAGGAAGTAGTGGTGGTTGATAACGCCTCGACCGATAACACCGCCGCGGCTGCCCACGCTGCCGGGGCCACGGTGGTAGCGGAGCCGCGCCCCGGCTACGGCCAAGCCTGCCTGGCTGGGCTGGCATACTATGCTGCCCAGCCGGCTGGCCGTACGCCCGAAATCATCGTGTTTCTCGACGGCGACCACTCTGATTTTCCCGAGGAGATGCCCGCCCTGCTAGCCCCCATTCTGAGCGGCGTGGCGGAAATGGTGATTGGCTCGCGGGCACTGGGTCAGCGTGAGCGCGGAGCGCTGCTGCCTCAGCAGCGCTTTGGCAATTGGCTAGCTTCTCGTCTGTTGCGCCTTCGCTACGGCGGCACCCATACCGACCTGGGGCCCTTTCGGGCCATCCGAGCCGAGGCGCTGGCCCGCCTGGGTATGGTTGACACCAACTATGGCTGGACGGTGGAAATGCAGGTGAAAGCCGCCCGCCTGGGGTTGCGCGTGGCCGAAGTGCCCGTGCGCTACCGCCGCCGCATTGGCGTGAGTAAGGTATCCGGCACGGTGCGCGGCACGCTCGGGGCGGGCTACAAAATCCTGTGGACCATTTTTAAGTACTGGTAATTCCCCTCACTCTTTTGCCTGCATCTCTTTCTCCTTTTGCGTGGCGCCGCGCTGGTCAGCTAGGGGCGCTTTTGCTGACGGGGGCCGCCTACTGGGGGCTGGCCTACGCTACACCGCGCCCGCAGTTTGGGCAGCTGCTCGGGCTGTTTGCGGTGGCGGGGGCCGCCTACGCTTGGCTGCTGCACACGCGGCTATCGCTACGCTGGGGCCTGGCGGCCGCACTAGTTTTTCGGCTGCTGTGGCTGCCGGCCACCCCTGCACTGAGCGACGACTTCTACCGCTTTCGCTGGGACGGCCTGCTGGTGAGCCACGGCCACAACCCGTTTGCCAAAACGCCCCAGCAGCTTCTGCAAGCCCCGCCCCCCGACTCGGCCTCCCTGCCGCTGCCCGAACTGCGCTGCCTGCTACCCCGGCTGAATTCGCCGATGTACTTTTCCGTCTATCCACCTGTGTGCCAAGGCTTATATGGTGCGGCGGCGAAGGCTTTTCCTTGCTCCCAAACTGGGTTTCTAGTGGTGGTGCGCCTGGTGCTGCTGCTTGCCGATGCAGGCGCGGCGGCGCTGCTGCTGTGGCTGCTGCCCCTAGCCGGCTGGCCGGCCCGCCGCGCGCTGGCCTACCTATTACACCCTTTGGCAGTAGTAGAGGTGATGGGTAATGTGCACATGGAGGGCGTGGTCGTTTGCTTTTTGCTGCTAGCCGGAGCGCTGCTAGTCCGTCGTAAGCTGCGCTTGGCCGCCGGGGCCCTCGCGCTGGCCGTAGCTACCAAGCTGCTGCCGCTACTGGCGTTGCCGCTGCTAGCCAGGCGGCTAAGAAAGACTCAGTTTTGGCAGTTTATTGGCGTGCTAGCAGGTAGCCTAGCGCTGCTGTTTCTACCCTTTGCGTCGTGGACCTTGCTGCTACACATTGGCCTTAGCCTAGACTTATACTTTCAAAGCTTCGAGTTCAATGCCAGTGTGTTTTACGTGTTATGGGCAGCGGGCAAATGGCTCGTAGGCTATGACCTAGTCGGTATCCTAGGGCCGTTACTGGGGCTGAGTGCGGCGGGCTTTACTTGGTGGCTAGCCCGGCGGGCGGGGCGCCCCCCGCTCGCGACACTGCCGCATTGGCTGTTGCTCACGCTCAGCGGCTACTTTGCGCTGGCCACCATTGTGCACCCCTGGTACCTGGTGCCGCTGGTGGCGCTGAGCTGCTTTTCGCCATTGCGCTACGCGCGGGTGTGGGCGGTGCTGGCGGTACTTTCCTACTCGGCCTACCGCACGCCAGCCTACGCCGAAAGCGGCCTGCTGGTAACCATCGAGTACGGCGTGGTACTGGCCTGGGCCGTCGCAGAATATTACCTGGGCCAAGCCAAATGGCCGCCCCTTAGCGCCCGCCACTTGCCGTCTGGTGAGCACGCCAAGTAGCCAGGTCCCGGGCTGAGTCTACGTCGTGCAGGGTGGGCAGTTGGGCCACGCGCAACCCCAGGCGAGCAGCGTCGGCCAGCGTATCGGGTAGCACGCTAGCGGTGCTCCAGTCTTTATTAGCAAATAGCTTAGCTTCCAGCCTATTCATACCTAGGAGATAGTACCCGCCGTCATCAGCTGGCCCTATGACCAGCTCATGGCTCAGCAGTTCTTCAAAAGCTTGCCGCAGTAGCCCCGCGCTCAGGCCGGGGCAGTCGGTGCCAATGATTACCACCCGGCCCGCGCCCGCCGCAAAGGCTTCGCCAAAGGCCTGCGCCATGCGTGCCCCAAGCGAGTCGGCAGGCGGCTGCACCCGCCACGGCAGGCCGGGCCACTCGGGCCGGGGCTGGGTAGGAACGCCCTCGGCCGGCGCTTCGGCCAGCCAGACCGTAGCGGGCACTTGGGCGGCGGCCACAGCCGCCGCGGTTAGGCTCAGCAGTTCGCGGTACACGGCAAGCGCTGGCTCATCCCCGATGCCTGCTGCCAGGCGGGTCTTGACGCGCCCCAGCACCGGCTCGCGGGCAAATACTAGTAAGTGCGGAACAGGCGGGGCGGCGGCAGGCATACGGGCTAGGGGCGGCTTGTGCGGGCGTAAAAGCGGCAAGCTATAGCCCATTCGCGCTCACTACAACTTGCCTTGCCGAATGAGCCGGCGGTAGAGCTGCACCAAATGGCGCTGGGACACGCCCAGCCGGTAGAGCACCACGAGGAGCGTAAAGATGCCTTGCAGCCGAAAAATGCCATTCACTAGGTACTTGCGCGCGGAGGTAGTCACTACGCCGGGCAGCAGCCGAAACGGCGCCCGCGCCCGCAGGCGGCCCACGATTTCCTGGTCTTCCATTAGCAACAAGTCTTCCCGGTAGCCCTCAATGCGCTCGAACAGCGCGCGGCGCACAAACAGACTTTGGTCACCGAAGCGCACGGCCGTGAAGGGCAGCCGGGTGCACCAGGCGCTGAACCGTAAAAACCAGTGCGGATGGTCGAAGGCCAGCCGGTAGCAGCCCGCCTCGTAGCCCTGCCCCACGGCCCGCCGCACATCAGTCAACAAGCTGGCTGGCGGGCAAGAGTCAGCATGCAGAAAATAGAGCACCTCGCCCCGGGCCTGCTGCGCGCCGTAGTTGAGCTGGGCGGCGCGGCCCTTGCGGGGGCTAGCGAGCACGGTCGCCCCAGCCTGCCGGGCCAGTGGCCCGGTGGCGTCGGTGCTGCCCCCATCCACCACCAAAATTTCCAGCGCCGACTCGCCGGCCATTGCTGGGCCAAGGTAGCCGAGCAGGGCCGCAATAGTGGCCGCCTCGTTGTAGGTGGGAATGATAATACTGATCGTCAGTTGGGTGACTGCTGGATAATCAGGGCTTACACTAGTGCCGGTTGGCGCCAAGGGAAAAAACATACGTATACCCGCCAGACTCAACAATACCTGCGGTTTGCCCAGCGCCGGTAGATACGCCGGGGCCGGCGGCACGTTGTGCAGCCGAGCGGCTTGCTTGTCGATTGGGCATTGTTCTTCACTTGCTTACGCAGCCTTCATGTCGCTTTTTCCGGTTTCGCATCCCCTCCTCAAGCGTTTCGACCAGTGGGCCGCGCCGGCTCTGGCCCTCGTGGGTCTGGGGCTGCTCCTGCTCGAAACCCGCCACTCACTGCGGCGGCGCACGCGCCCCCGCCTGGAGCGTTGGCGGCTTAATGCCCTGCTGGCGGGCCCCTCCCTGCCCGCAGCCCGCCTTACATTGCTGCCCGCGATGGTAGGCTTGGCGCAGGTGGCGGCCCCACGCTACCCCGCCCGGCAGCTGGCCCGCCTGCCGGCCCCCGTGCGCCTGGTACTGGAGGTGCTGGTGCTCGACTACTTAGGCTACAGCTGGCACCGGCTGCTGCACTCGCCGCTGCTGTGGCGGCTGCACCGCGTGCACCACAACGACCTCGACATGGACCTTACCACGGCCTGGCGCTTTCACTTCGGCGAGATGCTGGCCAGCATCCCGTACCGGGCCGGGCTGCCGGCGCTGTTGGGTATCCGGCCGTCCACGGTGCTGGCCTACGAGGCGGTATTTGAGGCCGGCACGGCGTTTCACCACAGCAACTGGCGGCTGCCGCTGGCCGTGGAGCGCCAGTTAGTCCGGCTGGTCGTGACCCCGCGTGCCCACGGCATCCACCACTCGGTGGTGCACCGCGAATCACAAAGCAATTTTGGCGTCGTACTCACTCTGTGGGACCGATTGCACCACACCCTGCGCTTGAATGTGCCGCAGCGAGCCCTTACCATTGGCTTGCCCGCTTATCCTGACCCAGCCATCCAGACTGTAGCCCAACTTCTAGCCTTGCCCCTGGCCCCCCTGGAGCCTTGGGCTCGCCCCGATGGCACGGTACCAGAGGGCCCCTCCCTGCCCGGGCCATTTGGGGAGCTGAGCTATTAGCATTTGGCTCCCCCTAGTATACCGACCTTACTATACAGAAAAAGTAGCGGGGCAATGGCGAGAATTTCTGCTAGCGTCCGTTCAGCTAACGGAGGCTATGCCGGTTGCCCGCACGAAGTCGTAGGCATGGATTTTCACTTGGTCGCGCACGGCGCGAAGCTGCTGCATAACTTCTTCCGGACTGCCCGTAGCCTTGGCTGGGTCGGGCAAGTTGTGATGCAGCTTTTCCGCCGATGAGGGAAAACTGGGCATACCTCCTTGGCGTGGTCGCAGACGGTCAGCACGTAGTCGCACGGCACCGCGGCATACTCGTCTACGTGGTTGCTCGTGTGTTGGCTAGTGTCCACGCCATCTTCGCGCATCGCTTGAATAGCTTTCGGATTGACGCCGTGCACTTCCACGCCGATGTTGTAGACAGTGGCTTGGTTGCCTAGTAGTTGCTGAAGGTAGCCGTGCAGCGGCTGGCTGCGGCAGGGGTTGCCGGTGCAGGGCACTAGCACGTTTTTTGAGCCAGGCATTGAGTTAGGTGTGAGAAGATTATAGCGTAAGCCGGGGCCACTACTGGTATTTACGGGGGCTGTTCTACGACCGGGCTTAGGCTACACCGCTCCAACGATGGAACTGCGCCGCTCCATTTGCACTGTGTTGCGCCATATCCCGTGGTGCTGACCAATTCGCTCGCGGTGGCCAATTACGCGGAAGCCCGCTCGCGTATGCAGGCCAATGCTAGCCGCATTTTCTTCAAAGGTACTGGCCTGAAGTGTCCAGATGCCTTGGGCTTCCGACTCCGCAATGAGGCCCTGCAGCAGCTGGCGGCCTACGCCCTGGCCGCGAGCTCCAGCGGCGATGTAAATGCTAACTTCGGCTACGCCGCCGTACACGCAACGACTCGATACCGGTGAGAGGGCCGCCCAGCCCTGCACGGTGCCAGTAGCATCGACGGCCACTAGGCGACTGTGTGCCAAGTGCGCCCGGTCCCAGGATTCCCATTCGGGGGCCTGCGTTTCAAACGTAGCGTTACCGCTGGCAATGCCTTGCTCGTAGATGGCGCGCACGGAAGGCCAGTGCACAGCAGTTAAGGGTTGCAGCTTCATAGGAGCATTGTGTGTTATTAACGCCGCTTAGCAGCACCCGCCGCCCGGCGTGCAGACGGCCACTTGCAGCTGGGGCAGCGCGAATGCTTGGGCGATCGGAATGCCGCAGGCATCCTGGGCCAGGCAGGCGGTTTGCTTCAGGGTCAGCACGAAGTCGTTGCCTTCGCGGGGTAGTCCAAACTTGCCGATGGTGTGTATAGTCCCACGGAGAGATGGGGTATTTTCCGGATTGGAATTTCGCACAAACTTATGGGACAAGTACTCCACGGCAGCGCCCGCACAACGCAGGCAAGAAAGCCTACAAAGCTTAGCCACGCGCTACAACATCAATCCGAAAATAGTAGCCAAGTGGCGCAAGCGCCCCGATGTACAGGATGCGCGCATGGGTCCAGAACCCACTTCGACGGTGCTCACGGCCGAGCAGCAAGCCATCGCCGTGGCCCTTCGGCGGCACACCTTGCTGGCGCTGGACGATTGCCTCTACGCGCTGCAAGCCACGATTCCGCACTTGTCACGTTCGGCCCTGCACCGCTGCTTCCAGCGCCACGGTATCAGCCGTCTGCCGCTGGGCGAAGACGGGTAGAGCCCGCCAAAAAAGAAATTCTAAGGACTACCCGATTGGCTACCTGCACGTCGATTGCGCCGAGGTGCAGACCGAAGAAGGCCACCAATACCTCTGCGTGGCTATCGACCGCACCAGTAAAGTGGCTTTTGCCGAGCTGCACCCACGGGCCAAACGGGTAATAGCCGCCGAATTTCTGCGGCGCGTGCTCGACAAGTTGCCCTACAAGGTAGCCCACCCTTGGACTAACGAGCAGGTCGAACGCATGAATCGCACCAACAAAGAAGCCACTGTCTAGCGCTTCCACTACCAGACCACCGACGAGTTCAACGAGCACCTACAAGCCTTTTTGCTGGCTTACAACCACGCCAGGCGCTTGAAGACCCTGCGCGGGCTCACGCCACCCGAATTTGGCTGTGCACAGCGGCAAAAGAACCCGACTATCTTTACCCGTGACCCGACCCACCGCACCCTGAGACTATACACCTAGTCGGAATAGCTCACGAAGCCGGTCCTCGTGGGCTATTCCGACTAGAAGACGGATTGAAACTCGTGACCAACACCACCATCGAGCTGAATGGTACCTCCTCGCGGGCTATTCCGACTAGAAGACGGATTGAAACTCGCTGGCCATCTGCACCACTTCGTAGCTTAGCATACCTGCATACCCACTATTATCAGCAAAAAACTAAGAAGTTCTTCCTTCACATCCGCACTTGCCCTGCGGATAAGCCGGATAGACTGATTGCGTTTTAGCGGGTTATTAATTAACGCACCCGGG
>CAJYVK010000009.1 GCA_913778455.1 uncultured Hymenobacter sp.
CCCACGACGGCCACCACGAAATGGACGCTGCCCTCATGGACGGGGCCAGCCGCCGGGCCGGGGCCGTAGCCGGCGTGCGCCAAGTGCAAAACCCCATCCGGGCGGCGCGCCTCGTAATGGAGCAGACCGAGCACGTGCTGCTGGCCTACCCCGGTGCCGATGAGCTGGCCCGCGAGCACGGCCTGCCCCTGCAACCGGCCGAGTACTTTTTCACCCAGCAGCGCTTCGACCAGTTGCAGGAGGCCATCGCGGCGGGCCGCACGCAGCTCGACCACGCGGCCAGCCCTGCCCCGGCCCAGGACCCTAACTGGAAAAAGGGTACGGTGGGCGCCGTGGCCCGCGACATGCGCGGCCACCTGGCCGCGGCCACCAGCACCGGCGGCATGACCAACAAGCGCTACTCGCGCATCGGCGATACGCCGCTCATCGGGGCGGGCACCTGGGCCGACGAGCGCTGCGCCATCAGCTGCACCGGGCACGGCGAGTATTTCATCCGGGCGGTGGTGGGCTACGACGTAGCCTGCCTCATGGAGTACAAGGGCCTGAGTCTGGCCGAAGCCTGCCGCGTAGTGGTACACGACAAGTTGGCCCCGGTGGGCGGCGAGGGCGGTCTCATTGCGGTCGATGCGGCCGGTAACCTGGCACTGCCCTTCAATTCGGAGGGAATGTACCGGGCCAGCCGCAACGCGGCGGGGGAGGAGCAAATTGCAATTTACTAAGTTGACTTCCGTAGGAAGCTAGTCAAAATAGCAACTATAAAAAAGGGTCTGGCCGAAAACCGGCAGACCCTTTTTTGCAACCTATATAATACGGAGTGGCTAGCAGGTGACCGGTACCGCTTCCTTGCTCACGTAAAATTTGCGCTCGGTCATGCAATACACGTTGCCTTTGGCCAGCACGTGCATCTTAAAGTTCTCGATGGAGAGCGTGGTGCCCTTCTTGGCGGCGGCTACGTTGTTGTGGGCGATGTCGTGGCCGTCGAGAATAATGACGAGGTTGGAGCCGATGGTTTCGACCAAGTGGCCCTCGGTGATGAGTACGCCCGTGTCTTCGCCCAGCCCGATGCCGATGAGCTTGGGGTAAAGCGCCACCGCTTCGATAAGGCGGCCGAAGCGCCCGCGCTTCACGAAGTGCGAGTCGATGATGGCGGGCGGGGAGAGGCTCAGACCAATGCCCATTTTCACGGCCCCCTTCAGCAGGGCGTCGGGCACCGAGCCGCCGCGAATCATGTGCTGCGACATGGCCATGGCCCCGGCGCTGGTGCCGGCGATGACGAAGTTGGGCTCGGCGTAGTAGCGGCGAGTCATGGTGTCGAGAAAGTCGGTTTCGCCGAACATCTCGCGCAGGCGCGACTGGTTGCCCCCCGAGAACATAATCACGTCGGCCGCCAGCAGGCGGGCCAGGTACTCGGGCTGCCGGGCATCGGCGGGCGTGCGAATGTCCATCACGCCCACGTTGTGGCAATTGAGCATGGCAAAAGAAGCGATGTATATCGGTCCTACTTCCTGCGGAATCATGGAGGCCGTGGTCACGACTTCGATGCGCGGGTCGGTTTTGCCCGACTCCGAAACGACGCGCTTGAGAATGCCCAGCTCAAAAAAATTCAGGTAGTACTGGCGCTTGCTGCGGACGGTGGGGTAGGTGCCCTTGTCCTCATTGCCCCCAATGGCGATGAGCTTGCCGCGCGGAATAAGATGTTTCAACGGTAACTGGCTAGTCTGAATTGGAAGAAAGCAAAGGTAGTCCTAAGTGACGGGGTTAAGGGGGAGCGGGGAGATGGTGAAATAGTGAAATGGCGAATGCGCTAACGGTAGGGGCGCTAAGAGGGCCGTTCCGGCTAGCCTGTTCAGAAAGGATGCCAACAAATCGGAATTGTCATGCTGAGCTTGCGAAGCATCTGGTTAAGCTAGAGCGATGGACTCAGGCGTGAAAAGATGCTTCGCAAGCTCAGCATGACAAAGAATATTATGAGCTGTAATCTCAATTCATGACAACTCGCCGAATGGTCAATAGCCCACTCGCCATCTCGCTATTTCACCACTCCCCATCTTACCCCTCCCCACCGACCAGCTCATCGAGTGTGCTGGTGGCGACCGAGTGGTAGTTGGGCCGGGCTCGCCGGTAGATTGTCTGCGCCCGCTCCCGGCCGCCAGGCGTAGCGAGCAGCGCTCGGTAGAGCGGCACCAGAAACTTGCGGCGTCCCACGTGCAGCAGAAATTTTTCGAGCGACGCATCGGCTGGGGTATAGCCCGCCCGCAGGGTGAGCGGAAACCAAGCGGCCAGCAATTCGGCATTGCCCGAAGCGTTGAAATGAAAAGTCACGTCGAGCTGACTGAGATCATCGGCCGTCAGGGTAGGAGGTAAGCCGCGTAGAAAGTGTTCCCACTCTTGGCTGCTCCACTCCGTAGTTATATGCTGCAAATCGGTGGGCGGGGTGCCAGCGGCTAGCCGGGCCAGGGCAGCATCCACGGCGGCGAAGCGGGCCGACCGGGCTACCGGAGCGCCCGGCGGCAGGCCAGGGCCGTCGAGCCAAGCGGGTAGATTGAGTTGGCTGGCTTCGGCTGGCGTGAGCAGCACCTGGGTGAGGTAGGCGGCGAAGCGGTCGGTGTCCATACTCTGAAATGCGAACCGGGCGAAGTACTCCGTAATAAAGCTATCGAGGCGCGGGCGACCCACGAGCTGCTCAATGGCGAGTAGCAGCAGGCAGCCCTTCTCGTACGCAATGTCGTTGAGGCCATCGTCGGGGTCGCGGCCAGCCAGGTGCAGGCGCAGGTGTGTGGCTGGGTTGCCGGCCCCCAACTCCTCCATTGTATGGCGAAGGTCGGCTTCGCCCAGCACTTGCAGCATGTCGGCGTACGCCCGGCCGTAGAGCTGCTCCATAATGCGGCGCTCAAAATAGACCGTAAAACCCTCGTTGAGCCAAAAGTCATTCCAGGTTGCATTTGTAACCAGGTTGCCGCTCCACGAGTGCGCTAGTTCATGGGCCACTAAACTCGTCAGGCTACGATCTCCGGTTATAATTGTAGGTGTCACAAATGTTACACAAGGATTTTCCATCCCGCCGAATGGAAAACTTGTTGGAAGTGTTAACAAATCATATTTACCCCATCTATAAGGTCCGTACAATTGTTCGGACGCGGTGATCATGTGCTCAACTTCTGTAAATTCATGCACTGCCCGGGTTAGGGTAGCTGGCTCGGCGTAAATGCCAGCGCGTTTACTCAGCGGCGCAAAATCGAGCCGGCCCACGGCCAGCGCTAACAGATAGGCCGGCACGGGCTGTGGCTGCCGGAAATGGTAGCGACCATCGGCCGCGGTAGACTGTGAGTTCTCGGCGCTCATCAGAGCTAGCAGCTGGCCGCGCTCGGGACCGAGTACCTCCACCGTGGCTTCGTAGGTGAAGCGCCGGCCCGGCGAGTCGGGACAAGGTAGCCAGGTACGCGCCAGGATGGCCTGCGACTGCGTGAACAGAAACGGGTGCTCGCCCGCCGTCTGGGCCGGGGATAGCCATTGCAGGGCCGCCGCCTCCGGGCGCGTGGAATAGGCAATGCGCACCGTTTGCGTGCCCGCTGGCAGCTCCAAGCGCAGCGCCTGGCCCAAGACCGGGTCGGGTGTGCTGAGCGCGTAGGAAAGGGCCGTAGCGGCCTCCGCGGCGGTATGGTCGTCGGCGCTGCTGAAAGCCTCGGCCCGCTCGATGCGCAGGTCGCGGGTGTCGAGCACCAGCGTGGTGGCGGCGGGCAAAGGGGCGGCGAGCAGCCAGGTGGCCGAGCCGGCCAGTGTCCGCTGGGCGAAATCCACCGTCAGGGATAGGCGCAGGTGCGGTAAGGCCGGCCCCTGGGCGTAGCTGTGCGGGTCGGCAGGTGGAGATGGCGGCAAAGCGGTCGCGGTCATGGTTAGTAAGCAAAAAGGGAAATAAAAATGTCTAGATCTACTAGCTTAAATGCGGGCAAGCAACGGTACGGCGAGTAACGCCGGCTCCCGGGAGTGGCCAGGCGGAGCGGGTAAAAAGTACGGTGGGCAGGGGAGCCAGGCTGCGTATAGTTGTCATCTTTAGGTGCGTTATTTGCGTTGGCGTGGTATGGCCCGGCACAACCTGCCGGGTAGCTGCTCAGTAAAAAGAGCCAATTCTTTGCCACCCTGGCGCGGCGTTTTTGACTGGCTGGCCCTGCCTAGCCGGTCGCTCGCCGCGTCGCTTTCATCTTTCCCTGATGCGCTTCAAGCTTCGACTTCATTTCCTCACGCTCGCCCTATTTCTGGGGCTGCTTGGCTTGCCCGGCCTGTTGGTTTCGTGCAACAGCCAAAGCGACCAGAACAGCCAGGCCAGCTCTAAAACCGGCACGCCGACCACCGCCGATGCCAGCGGCCCCGAGCCCCGCCTCGACAGTGTGTACGTGATCCGGGCCATGCAATCCGACGCCCGCTTCAAGGCGCAGGAGCGCTGGGCACGTAAATTTTACCGTGAGCGGCAGTTCCGGCTGGGCTGGTTTCGACAGCATCAGCTCGTGCCGCAGGCGACTACTTTCCTATCGGTAGTTGCTAAAGCAAAAGATGACGGTCTCGACCCTAAGCGGTATGATACCAAGCAGATAAAAGATATGATAGCCGCGCTGGGCAGCGTCGGCCAGGACACTGCGCGCCGTAATGAGCTGGAGCGCAAGCTCGACGTGGCCCTGTCGGGCAGCTATTTCGCCTGGGCTTCGGACTACTACCGGGGCGTGGCCAATCCCCGCGATACCAAGAACGAGGCCTGGAAGGTAAAGCGCAATAAAATCAAGCTCGACCGGGCGCTGATGACCATTCTGCGGGAGCGCGAGAGCACCTATCCCTACTACGATTTTGCCCCGCTACACCCCGAGTACGACCACCTGAAGAAGGCGCTGGCCCTGCTGCGTGCCCGGCAGGCGGCCGGCGGCTGGCCCACGCTGCCCGCTACCACGCACCTCAAGCCCGGCGATAATTTGCCCGTGGTGGCGCTGCTGCGCCAGCGCCTACTGGGTGGCGAGGCTACCGGCCAGGCCCCGGCGGCGGTGGCTGCCAACGCCACGCCCGTCAACAACGTCACCAAGCCCGCCGCAACCACCTACGACGCGGACCTGGTGAAGGAAGTGAAAAATTTTCAGCGCGACCTTGGCCTGCCCCAGACCGGCCTGGTGAGCGGTGAAACGCTGCGCCAACTCAACGTTCCCATCCAGGAGCGCATCAAGCAAGTCATCCTGAACATGGAGCGCTGGCGTTGGCTGCCTAAAAAATTCGAGCCCGATTACCTGCTCGTCAACATCCCCGAGTATCGGCTGCGGGTGTACGAGCAGGGTAAGGAGGCCCTTACTATGCGGGTGATCGTAGGTAAGACGCTGACCGCAACGCCGGTGTTTTCCGACAAGATGGAGTACGTCGTGCTGTCGCCCTACTGGAACGTGCCGTACAGCATTATTGACAAAGAGCTGCGCGGCCGGCTGACGGCCGACCCGCACTACCTCGACCGCCTCGATATGGAAGTGGTGAAGGGCTACGGCCGCAAAGCGACCGTTATCGACCCCGCCACCATCGACTGGGCCAACGTCACGCAGGCCAATTTCAAATACACCCTGCGTCGCCGCCCAGGCCCTAAAAACGATCTGGGCGAGGTGAAATTCATCTTCCCGAACTCCAACGACATTTACCTGCACGACACCCCCCACGGCGAGCTATTCTCCCAAACCAAGCGCAGCTTCAGTCACGGCTGCGTGCGCGTGGAAGAACCCGTGAAGCTGGCTACTTACCTGCTGCGCGACAATCCCAACTGGGACCAGACTGCCATTGAGGACACCATCGCGCAGCGCCGCGAGAAGTACGTTCCGCTCAAAGAGAAACTGCCCGTGTACCTCGTGTACCTCACTGCCTGGGCCGATGCCGATGGCCACGCGCACTTCCGCGACGACATCTACGGGCACGACAAAGCTCTCGCGAAAGAGTATTTCAATTAGTTCTTGAAGCTTGGTCGCTGCCAGCAGCGGCAAATCTCAGCTTTCAACCAGCCCCGCTATGATGCTCATAGCGGGGCTTTTTTGTGGCAGAACCTTGCTCTTTGCATTTGTTTAAGGTAAATCTGGCCCCATTGCCATTTTCAACTCGATACAATTGTGTTGAAAATGGCATCAAGTTAACACTGCGCCTGTTTTCACTTAAGTAAATAATTTCGTGTCTTACCTGTTGTTACATAAGTTGCAAAGATTCGCAAGCATGATTTACGTGCGTAAATGCATTTTTATTTCTTGGCAAGGGCCAAAAACTAAGTAACTTCTTCTTACATTTGTGGTATAATAGGCTTTCTATGGTAACGCGTATCCGGCAGCTACTCGAGCAGAAACAACTTACTCCTACGCAATTCGCTGACGCTATCGGGGTGGGTCGGCCCGTCATGAGCCACATTCTGAGTGAGCGCAACAAGCCCAGCCTGGAAGTAGTCCAACGTATTATCGAGGCTTTTCCCGACGTATCCATGCCCTGGCTGCTGAAGGGCGTAGGAGAAATGCTGGAGAGCGATGCGAAATCCCGTCCCGCAGCGAACGTTTCCTCGTCCCCGACAGAGTTAGAAGTGCCCGCGCCGGCTGCCATCGCTCCTGTCGAGCCAGCCGCCGTACCTGATGAACTGGTAGCCCCAGCCTCTCCGTCGCTGGCGCCCACCGTTGCAGTGGCGCCCGCAGCTCCCGAGCTAGCCACTGTAGCCAAAATTCAGGAAAAAGAGGTAGGGGTGCCGCCGGTGGTTCCTGCGACAGTGTCGGCTCCTTCAGCAGGACTAGCTACGACGGTGTCTTCAGTGCGGCCAGAGTCGCCTGCTGCGCCAACTGCCCCCGCGCCTAAGCCCTTTGTAGCTTCTCGCTTCGTTCGTCCGGGGGCTTCGACGCCAGCCGTAGCGCCGCTGGCTACGCCGTCGCCCGTGGCGGCCCCGGTCAGTACACCCGTGCCCTCGCCAGTGGCGCCCCTACCGTTTAGCCCAACTGCCGCGCCCGCGTTGACAGCCGCGGCAGTCCCAGCCCCAGCTACTGCAATTGCACCGGCGGCTCCGGCCAGCGTATCGCTCGGGGCCGACTTGCTGCCTTTTTTAAATGATTCCGGCAAGGCGATTCGCCGCATTGTTATCTTTTATCGGGATGGCTCCTTTGCCGACTACCAGCCTGAGCAATAAGAGTCGATTCGCGGTAGCATAGCAGTTGCATACCCGCTGCTACCTCCGGATCTTCAAAAGGAGCCCGCAAGAGTGCTCAATTGGCTAGCTCAATCGCTAATTTTTGGTGCTAATTCGACTAGGGTTAGCCGAAATGAGCACCATTGAATTACCTTGCTACCGGATGTCGTCAGGCTAAAAGATTTTGCCAGCGCCCTTCTGGTAGAAATACAACTTTTGCGGCGGCTATAACCTGTATTTTCTGAGGTTTAAATCTAGCGTGTGCACCCAGTATGGCGCTGGGCGTATTGTCCAGTTATTTGTAATTTTAATCCAAACATTTTTTGGTGAATAATCAAGACCGATTTAACGCTCTTTTTTATTTCGTAAAACTCTGTTGGTCAATAAGTAATGTCGACTGAATAAAATCTTTGCTACAATGATTTTTCAGGATGAAAAACGAACAGTCGTTATTTTTTTAGTCCAAGCGCTGATAGCAGTTTTTTGTGGTTTGCTACCTAACAGAGAGTGCTAAGGGTATTGCCAGGCATTGGTCTGATAAAAAGTCAATAACGCCGTGCTAACTACATGACCCGGCAGCAGGGGTGCTGAAGTGCTGACGGGGGAGTACAAAGCTGATTTTCGCCTTAAAACCGGTCTCTTGCGCTTGGCTAGTGAAATTGGTTTGCGAACTAGGGCCTCAGGGTAGGTGAACCAGCAGGAAATGGCGAAAAGAAGCCTCCTTTTTAATGTTCTATCAAATGTAAATCTGCTGAATAGGGGGTATTGGTAAGCTCTCCAGCAGGGGGCATTTGGAAGATGAAGGGTACCGGGTATAGAAAATATGCGAGGGGCGGCTTTCAGCTTTAGGCTGCCCGGCCTTACCTTCGCGGCATTAAAAGCTTGCGCACCTACTCCCTGCTGCTGGCCGCCAGCGCGGCCCTGTTTCTGACCGCTGCCTGCTCCACGGCCCCCGACGCGGAGAAAGACCCTAGCGCCGATGCGGCCTACAAGCGTGCTCACCGCACCGAAGGCTACCGCGAGGCTCAGCGTAGCAACGTCAACTATTAATCACCGCGGCGTTGATCCCGCCGCCAGCGTAGCCTAACCGAAACAAGCCAAAGCCCCGGCTCCGCACATGGCGGAGCCGGGGCTTTGGCTTGTTGGGGTGGGGTGAGCCGCGAAAGGAGTCAGCTCACCAAGGCCAGCTCGGGTACGGCGGGCAAAGTAGCGAGCAACTGCTGCTCCAGCAGGTCGGCCCAGGTACGGAGGTACAGCACCACGTCGTCGCGCTGGTTGTGGCGCAAACTATTGCGGCGCTCGAAGGGGATGGCCCGTCGCACGGCCGGGTCGCCGAGCTTTTCGAGGTTAGTGAGGTCCTGGCGGGAAAAGCCCAGGGCCAGCATCTCGTCAATGGTTTGGTCAAAGGGCAGGCCGCTGGTGGGGCAATAATCCACGAGCTGGCGCTCCCAGTCGCCGTAGCGTTGCAGGGCCTGGGTGTGAATCTCGGCCTTGGTAAGGCGCGTGATGGTCTGGGCTAGGTGGCCGCAGTTGCAGCTACCCATGTGGCCCCACTGGTACGGGGCCTCGGTGGCCAGGCGACGCGCTGTGTCGCGCAGGGCCTGAATGAGCGGGAGGGAAACGCGGGAAGTCATACTAGCAAGCCAGGAAAACTGCGTTAAAGTAAAGGCCAGGAGCCGATAGAAGAAGGCTTCTCGCGAGCTTTTTGTTTCCGACGGCCTAAAAAAACAGTCGCCGGACCCGGGTAGAGTCCGGCGACTGCCGTTGTCCTAGCTGAAGCCTAGCGGGCTATCAGCCCTACTGCGGGCGGCGATTGCCCCCGCCGCTGCCACCCCGACCCGCCTGGAAGGGCCGGCCGGAGCGTTGCCCGCCACCGGCGGGGCGCCCACCGCCGGCAGTGGCCGTCCGCTCCCCGCCGCCTGCTGGCTGAGGCCGGCCGCCGCGCTGCTCGCCGCGCCCGCCGCCCTGGCTGGCACTACCGGCGCGTTGTGCTCCGCCGCGGCCCTGGCCGCTGCCTCCGCGCCCGTCGCGGGGCGGGCGGCCCGCCGGGCCCTTGGGCCGGATGATGCGCTCGCTGCCGTGCAGCAGCACCGGGGCCACGCTGGCAGTGGTGTAGGGATGCTCCTGGTCTACGTCAATCTGCTTACGAATAAGCTTCTGAATGTCTTGTAGATAAGCGCGTTCCTCTTCTTCTACAAATGTAAATGCCGTGCCAAAAGCCCCGGCGCGGCCCGTGCGGCCGATGCGATGCACGTAGGTTTCGGGCTCGTTGGGTACTTCGTAGTTGATAACGTGGGTTAGCTCGTCCACGTCGATGCCGCGGGCGGCGATGTCGGTGGCCACGAGCACGCGGGTGGTACCGGCCTTGAAGTTGCTGAGGGCCCGCTGGCGGTGGTTCTGGCTTTTGTTACCGTGAATGGCTTCGGCCGTAATCTGGGCCTTTTCCAGCGTTTCCGTCACCTTATTGGCCCCGTGCTTGGTACGGGTAAAGACGAGCACCCGCTTGATGGCGGGATCCTTCAGCACGTGGCGCAACAGGGCGGGCTTGTCGGTTTTATCAACTAAGAACACCGACTGCGTGACCGTATCGGCTGTGCTCGAAACCGGCGTAACGGCAACCTGCACGGGATTGGGGCGCAGAATGGTCGCCGACAGGTCTTTGATGGCCTGCGGCATGGTGGCCGAGAAAAACAAGCTCTGGCGGCTGGCCGGCAGCTTGGGCAGGATGCGCTTGATGTCGTGGATGAAGCCCATGTCGAGCATGCGGTCGGCCTCGTCGAGCACGAACACTTCGAGGTGCTGCAAGTTGACGTAGCCCTGGTTCATCAAGTCGAGTAGGCGGCCGGGCGTGGCGACCAGGATTTCGACGCCGCGCTGCAAGGCCTGCACCTGCGGGTTCTGGCCCACGCCGCCGAAGATGACGGTGGAGCGCAGCTGCGGCAGGTGACGGCCGTAGGCCTTGAAGCTCTCACCAATCTGGATGGCCAGCTCGCGGGTGGGAGTAAGCACGAGGCAGCGCACGCGGCCCCGGGGACCGTGGCCGGTTTTCTGGGTCTGGGCCGTCTGGTGCAGAATCTGAAGAATCGGTACCGAGAAGGCGGCCGTTTTGCCGGTGCCCGTCTGGGCCACGCCCAGCAGGTCGTGCCCTTCGAGCACCTGCGGAATGGCTTGCTGCTGAATGGGCGTGGGGGTAGAGTAGCCTTCTTCGCTCAAGGCGCGCAGAATAGGCTCAATCAGGTTGAGGTCGTTGAAAGTCATGAAGGTGTGGGAGCCACCCGCCCGGTGGGGAGTGGCCGGGGCGGAGGCCATCGGCTGCCTGCGCAAGTACTAGGAGAATGGAAGGGAAAAACCCGCGCCTCACGCACAAACCACGATGCGGCGGGCCAGCGGCCGTATACTTACGGCGGGCAGCCAGTCCGATTGCCAGGCTGCCTTCGGCGGCAAAGGTACCGCTTAAATCCCCAAGCCATGCAGATAGTTCACCGCACCCGCGCCTACGACGGCCATTTTAAACTCAACAAGCTCACGCTTAAAACCCAGCAGGGCGAGGAATTGCCCCGCGAGCAGTTTGCCCCCGGCCACGCCGTGGCGGCCCTCGTCTTCGATACCCGGCAGCAGCACTACGTGTTCACCCGGCAGTACCGGGTCGGGGCCGAGCGCGAATTACTGGAAATAGCGGCCGGGATGATAGATAAAGACGAAAGCCCCGAAGCGGCCGTGCGCCGCGAAATTCAGGAGGAACTGGGCTACGACATCGACCAGCTCACCGAGATTGTAACCATGTGGCCCTCGCCCGGCACCAGCGCCGAAACCATCGCCGTGTACTACGCCGAGGTGAGCCACCAAACCGGCCCCGGCGGCGGGCTGGCCGCCGAGCACGAGCAGATAGAAATCGTGCGCCTCACGCGGGAGGAGTTGGCTCAGGAAAATATCCAGGATGCCAAAACGCTGCTGGCTGTGCAGTGGGCGCAGTTACACAAGCCGTCATAACAACTACCGTCATGCTGACGAAGGAAGCATCTTCTCACGCTTGAACCAAGCCGGTCAGCGGTGACAAGATGCTTTCTTCGTCAGCATGACGGTAGTGATTAAAAGCAGCGGAAAACGGAACTGATACCTTGTATTACTGTGGTGGCGTCAGCTGGTACTCGAACTGCTGGCGCAGGCGGGTGTCCGTAATAACGAGCGTGAGTGGCCCCACGGCGGGGTCGAGCTTGATGAAGGGAATCAGCTGCTTGTTCCAGTACAGGTCGCGGCCGTAGAAGCGGCCGAAGCCCGGCTTGGGCGTGGCCGTGAAGACTTCCTTGCCCTCCTTGGTGCGGGCTGCGATAGTGAGTAGCGAGGGGTCGGCATTCTTGGCCCCCTGGCGGCGGATGTCGAGCACGAGCGCCCCGCCGGGAGGCAGCGCGGCCAGCCGGCGCTGGTAAGTCGAGTCGGCCCAGTCGTGGATTTTGCGCAGCTCGTTGATTTCGGCCAGCATCTCCTCGGGCGAGCGGTAGCACACGTGGGTGTAGGTGCCCGTCACGTCGGCATCCTCATCGGTATTCTTCGTGATGTTGGCCACCACCGGGCACTCCGGGTTTTTCTGGGCAAACATGTAGCGCTTGCGTGCCGGGCCATTGGGCGACTGGGCGTGGGCGACGGTAGCCCCGCCGAACAAGGCCACGAGCAAGCCAACCCGTAGAGAGGTAGAGAATTGCAGTATAAGGAGAAAATAAAGTAACCTGCGCAGAAGCGGAATCTTCCGGTTACAAAGAAAGGTGCCCCGCGCCAAACAGGCTGCCCGCTGGCCCTAAACGCCTCATTCGCTTCAAGCTTGATGAAAATGTAACGCCCCCATAACGCCGGCTTTATATACTGCCACGAGCTTTGGGTATGCTAAAATTCGCGGAATGCAAGCGCCTCTTTTTGGACTGGCAGCCCTCCGGCGCGGGGCTGGCGGGGCTGCTCGCCCTGGCCTGGTGGCTGGTCCTGAGCTGGCCGTTGCGGCGCAGCCTGCGGGCGGCGCTCGGCGGGGCAGTGGCTGGCTGGCCCACAGGTGGCCCGCCCACGCGCCCCCGGCGGTTTAAGACGCGCCCGCGCCGCGATTACCCTCACCTTACCTACCCCTCGGCCGCATGAGTACGCCTGAGTTGCCGCGGCGCAAAAAGCGTCGCCTCGCCGTGGCCGTAGTCAGCGACGTGCATTTGGGCACGTACGGCTGCCACGCTCCCGAGCTGCTGCGCTACCTCAAGAGCATCCGCCCGCAGGTGCTGGTGCTCAACGGGGATATCGTCGACATCTGGCAGTTTTCGAAAAACTACTGGCCCGCCTCGCACATGCGGGTGGTGCGCTACCTGGCCGGGCTGGCGGCCAAGGGCACGAAAATATATTACCTCACCGGCAACCACGACGAGCTGCTGCGCAAATTCGCGGGCCTCAAGCTGGGGCATTTTCAGCTCGATAACAAGCTGGTGCTCGACCTGCCCCACGGCCGCACCTGGCTTTTTCACGGCGACGTATTCGACGTAACCATGCGGCACGCCCGCTGGCTGGCCAAGCTCGGCGGCAAGGGCTACGACCTGCTCATCGTGCTCAACCGGGTGGTTAACTTTCTCTTGCAGCAAATTGGCCGGCCCAAGGTGGCGCTGTCGAAGGCCGTCAAGAACCGCGTGAAAAGCGCCGTGAGTCTTATCGGTGACTTTGAGCAGACGGCCGCTAACATTGCCGCCGACAACGGCTACCGCTACGTGGCCTGCGGCCACATTCACCAGCCGGAGATTAAAGCCATTGTCACGCCGCAGGGCGAGGTAACGTACTTAAATTCGGGCGATTGGGTGGAAAATCTAACCGCGCTTGAGTACACTGCCGACGCTGGCTGGACCCTCTACCGCTACGCCGACGACCCGCGCATGCTGCCCCAGCCCGGCGAGCCGGCCGACCTGCCCGAAGACGCTGACCTGGCCGCCGACGCGGCGCCCGCCGCCCTACTCGAAGGGCTGCTGGCCGAGTTTAAGTTAAAGTGAGCAAGCCAGGATTAACACGAGTAGTAGTTCCCGCAGGGTTTCGCAGGGTAAGGCGCAGGGCTTCGCAGGGTTTGCGAGCGGCCGAACCCTGCGAAACCCTGCGCTTTACCCCGCGAAACCCTGCGGGAAAATTTCTTGCCTAATGAATATTCTTTACGCCATTCAGGGCACCGGCAACGGCCACCTGATGCGTGCCCTCGACGTGGTGCCGCTGCTGCAAGCCCGCGTAGCCGCCCTGGGCGGCCAACTCGACCTCCTCGTGAGCGGCCCGCCCGCCGATCTACCGCTGCCCTTCGACGTGCGCTACCGGGTGGGCGGCATGGGCTTCTTATTTGGTAAAAAAGGCGGCATCAACTTCGTGAAGACCTTCCGGCAATTCAACTCGGCCGGCTTCGTACACGACATTCGCCACCTGCCGGTGGAGAGCTACGATTTAGTAATCAATGACTTCGAGCCGGTATCGGCCTGGGCTTGCCGGCTGCGGAACCGCCCCTGCGTAGCCCTCAGCCACCAGAGCACCGTGCTGCACCCCGCCGCGCCGCGCCCCAAGGAAGAAGACCCCGCGGGCCGGGCCGTGCTGCGCCACTATGCGCCGAGCACGGCGCAGTATGGCTTTCATTTTCAAGAATATGCCTCGGGCATTAGTACGCCCGTCATTCGCCGGCAGGTACGCGAGCTCACGCCCACCGACGAGGGGCATTATACAGTATACTTACCCGCTTTCGACGAGGAGACGCTGGTGTCGCGCCTGCGCTACCTCAGCCGCTCGGTGCAGTGGGAGGTTTTTTCCAAGCACAGCCAGCAGCCCGCGCACTACGGCAACGTGCGGGTGTGGCCGGTGAGCGGCGACGACTTTCTGCAAAGCCTGGCCCGCGCCCGGGGCGTGCTCTGCGGGGCTGGCTTCGAAACGCCCGCCGAGGCGCTGTACCTGGGTAAAAAGCTGCTGGTTATTCCGATGAAGCAGCAGTACGAGCAGCAGTGCAACGCCGCCGCCCTCGCCAAAATGGACGTGCCCGTGGTGCGCAGCCTCAAAGACAAGCACCTCGACCGCCTCGACGAGTGGCTGTACCACGGCCGACCCGTGCCCGTACACTACCCCGACCGCACCGGTGAAATTCTCGACCAGCTGCTGGCCGAGCAACTGGGCGTACCCCGGCCCGCTGCCGCCCGGGTTGTGTAAAGAGTTGCCGCCCCGGCCGCGCACTATACAGCCTTGCTGGCTGTTAAGCTAATTGCGCCCGTTGCTTTTTTATTTGCTTGATTTTTAGCTGGCCCCAGCCCGCTCCGCTCGATGCCCGACGATATTCTGCTCTCCGTCCAGCGCCCGCTGGCCTTGCCTTCGGCTTTCTTTCCGACCACCACCCCGGCCAGCTATTCGCGAGCTGACTTTGGCCCCGACTTTCACTGGGGCGCGGCCTGTGCGGCCTACCAGGTGGAGGGCGCGTGGCAGCAGCAGGGCAAAGGCCCGAGCATCTGGGACGAGTTTACGCGCCGGCCCAAGGCCATTGCCCGGGGCGAGCATGCCCGGGTAAGCACCGATTTCTTTACCCGCTACGAGCAGGATTTAGACCTGGCGCAAAGTCTGGGGCTGACGGATTTCCGGTTCTCGGCCGCCTGGGCGCGGGTGCTGCCCGAGGGCATTGGGGCTGTCAACCGGCGCGGGCTCGACTTCTACGACCGGCTCGTGGACGCCTGCCTGGAGCGCGACCTGCGCCCCTGGCTCACGGTCTACCACTGGGATTTACCGCTGGCCTTGCAGCAGCGCGGCGGCTGGACCAACCGCGACGTGGTGGGCTGGCTGGCCAATTACGCCCAGGTGCTGGCCCGCCGCCTGGGCGACCGCGTGCAGCACTGGATGGTGCTTAATGAGCCGATGGTGTTTGTGGGAGCGGGCCACGCGCTGGGCATTCACGCGCCGGGGCGACGCAGCCTGCCGGCCTTCCTGGCGGCGGCCCACCACGCCACGCTGGCCCAGGCCGAGGGCGGCCGCGCTCTGCGCGACACCTTACCCGGCTCGGCCCGCATCGGTACCACGTTCTCGTGCTCCTACGTTACGCCGGCGCGGCCGGGCCACGGCCCCAGCGAGGCCGCTACCCGCCGCGTCGATGCCGTGCTCAACCGCTTCTTCACCGAGCCGGTCCTGGGCCTGGGCTACCCGATGGCCGAACTACCGGCTCTGGGCTGGCTGCTGCGCCGCTACCAAAAGCCCGGCGACGTGGAGCGCATGAAGTTCGACTTCGATTTCTGGGGTATTCAGAACTATACCCGCGAGGTGGTGCGCGCCGCGCCCTGGCTGCCGCTGCTGGGGGCCGCCCTGGTGCCAGCGGCCAAGCGCGGCGTGCCCACCACCGAGATGGGTTGGGAGGTCTATCCCGAGTCGGTGTACGAAATGCTAAAGCAGTACGCCGCGTATCCGGGGGCACCCGAATTGTACATTACCGAGTCGGGCGCGGCTTTGCCCGACTGCCCGGCGGGCGGGCGGGTGCCCGACGCCGGCCGGGTGGCGTACTACCAGGCGGCCATCGGGCAGGTGCTGCGTGCCCGCCGCGAGGGCATCCGCGTTAACGGATATTTCCCCTGGAGCTTCACCGATAACTTCGAGTGGGCCGAGGGCTACCGCCCGCGCTTCGGCCTGGTGTACGTCGACTACGACACGCAGGAGCGCATCGTCAAGGACTCGGGGCGCTGGTATAGTGAATTCCTGGCCGGTGCCCGGGTAGAGGTAGCGCGGCCTGGGTAGGCCGTGCGCAGTACCGCGGACTTTGTAGTCCGCGTTTAGCAAGCCGATAACACGCGGACTACAAAGTCCGCGGTACTGCACACGGCCTACTCACTGACGCCGCTACTGCGTGAGCAGCGTAGCCCGCACGTCCATAAACCGCTCGATGAGCTGGCTGGGCTGCTGCTCGTCAAATTCCCCGAAGCCCAGCACGAACCCCGGCGAGGGCTGCACGAAGCGGATGGCCTCGTTCACCGCGTCGAGGTACTGGCCGAAGCGGGCGCGGTCGCCCTCGGCGGCGGCTAGCTCGGCATCCCAGCGCAGGGCGGCCGGGCCTTTGCGCACCAAGAAGGGCAGCACAAACGGAATATAGTGACTGAATACCGGATTCTCGGTGCTGGTCAGTCGCGTATCGGGCCACACGTGAAACTCGCTGAACACGGCCGGCGGGGCCACCACGAAGCGGGCCTGTTCCTCGGCCATCGCCGTGAAGAGGGCGGCCCGATCGGGCTGCGCGTAGAGCTGGGCGTAGGCCGCGTACCATACTGGCACGCCGGCCTGGTTGATGAGCTGGTAGGGGTGGAAGGTGCTGGCTATTCCCACCCCGCCGTGCTCCCCGATCACGAGGTTGTAGAGCTGGCCGAACTTGGCTAGGTCGGTCGATTGTCGGTACGGGTTATCCGTCAGGCCGTACAGATAAAAGTTGGCGAAGTCGGTCAGCGAGGGTTGTACCGGGGCGGCGTGGGAAGAAAATTCGGACATGGGAAAAAGGGGCTGCGAGCAACCGGCGGGCGGCTAGAGGCCGAGCCGGGACGCAAAGTTCGGGTGCGCTCAGCATCCCGAAGCGGGGAAGATGCTACTTTAGGGGTGCCGCCCGTTGGCGGCGCAGCTTAGTCCTTTTCCCACCCTTGCCGATGTCTATTTCCCGTCGTCACTTCCTCCACCAAGCGGCTGCCGTGGCCGCTACGGCCGCCGTTGCGCCCGCCGCCCTTGCCCACGAGCTGGCCAGCCAGCCCTTCTTCGAGATTTCGCTGGCCGAATGGTCGCTGCACAAGGCGCTGTTCAGCAAGCAGATTACCAATCTCGATTTTCCGGCCCTCGCCCGCAAGAATTACGGTATCAGCGTAGTAGAATACGTCAACCAGTTTTTCAAAGACAAGGCCCAGGATACCGCCTACCTCAACGACCTCTTGCAGCGCTGCCGCGACAACGGCGTGCGCAACCACCTCATCATGATTGACGGTGAAGGTGACCTCGGTGCCCCCAACCAGGCCGAGCGCCTCAAAGCCGTGGAAAATCATTACAAATGGGTAGACGCCGCCAAGCACCTGGGCTGCCTCAGCATCCGCGTCAACGCCTTTGGCAAAGGCTCGGCCACCGAAGTGCAGCAGGCGGCCGTGGAGGGCCTGGGCCGCCTCAACGAGTACGCCCAGAAGGCCAACATCAACGTCATCGTGGAAAACCACGGCAGCTACACCTCCGATGGCCAGTGGCTGCTCAAGACTATTCGGGAGGTAGATAAGAAGAGCGTGGGCATCCTGCCCGATTTCGGGAATTTCTGCGTGCGGCGCGATACCGGCGAGCTTTACCAAGGTACCTGCCTCGAATCGTACGACAAGTACAAGGCCGTCAAGGAGTGGATGCCCGTGGCCAAGGGCGTGAGCGCCAAAACGTTTGAATTCGATGCCGCAGGCAACTGCGTCGAAACCGACTACTACAAGATGTTCCGCATTATCAAGGAGTCGGGCTTTAAAGGCTACGTGGGCATCGAGTACGAGGGCGAAAAGCTGAGTGAGGACGAGGGCATCCGTAAAACCAAGGCCCTGCTGGAAAAAGTGGGCCGGGCGTAAAGGTGTAGCGCGGACTCTGCGAGTCCGCGTACGGGAACGATTGAGCAATTGATGGCCCCAGTCGCTGGAGTATTATATTGTATTTATATATATTATATTGAATGATTAAAGGCAGGAGTTGTCAGGCAGTAGGCTAGTGCTTTGGTAAACGTCTAGCCGCGCGGACTCGCAGAGTCCACGGTACACCGCGCTACTTTTGAGTCTTCGCTCTGCGTTTCTGCCCATGCTGCTCACCATCTCGACTACCCACCAGCCCGCCACCGACCTAGGCTATCTGCTGCACAAAAACCCCGCTCGCCTGCAAACCGTGGAAGTGAGCGGGGGCCAGGCCCACGTGTTTTATCCCGAGGCCACGGCCGAGCGCTGCACCGCCGCCCTGTTGCTCGACCTCGACCCCGTGGGCCTGGTGCGCGGGCGGGGTGAGCGCGGCGGTGAGGGCTTCGCGCTGGAGCAGTACGTGAATGACCGGCCCTACGTGGCCTCGTCTTTCCTGAGCGTGGCCCTGAGCAAGGCCTTTAGTACAGCCATGAATGGTACCTGCAAAGACCGCCCCGCCCTGCCCGCCGAGGCCCTGCCGCTGGCCGTGAAGGTGGCCGTGGTAGCGGCCCCCGGTCCCGACTGGCCCCGCCGCCTGTTCGAGCCGCTGGGCTACCAGGTCGAAACCGAGGCGTACGCCCTCGACCCCACCCAGCCCGCCTGGGGCGACAGCCAGTACTACACCCTGCACCTGCGCCACGACGGCCTGCGCCTGCAAGACGTGCTCACCCACCTCTACGTGCTGCTGCCGGTGCTCGACAACAACAAGCACTACTACGTCGACCAAACCGAGGCCGAGAAGCTGCTGCACCGCGGTGGCGACTGGCTGCCCCGCCACCCCGAGCGCGATTTCATCACGCGGCGCTACCTGCGCTACCGGGCGCTGTACGTGAACCCCACGCTGGCCCGGCTGCTGGAAGGAGAGGAGGACGAGGGTAGCGCGGACTCTGTGAGTCCGCGTACGGAGGAAGCGGAAGGTAGCCCAGTAGAAAATGCGTCGCCGCAAGCCGCAGAGTCGAAAGATGCTGCGCACGATCTCGCGGAGTCCGCGACACTGCCTAAAGTCTCCCTCCACGACCAGCGTCTCCAGCAGGTCGCGCAGGAGATCTACCAGCTTGCCCCCAAGCGCGTGCTCGACCTGGGCTGCGGCGAGGGCAAGCTGTTGCGCCTGCTGCTGCGCCAGCCCAAAATCGACTACATCCTGGGTATGGACGTCTCGCACCAGGCCCTGACCCGCGCCGCCCAGCGCCTGCACCTGGCCGAGATGCCCCCCCGCCAACGCGCCCGCCTCGACCTCATCCAGGGCTCCCTGTTGTATAAGGACGAGCGGCTGGCCGGTTTCGACGCAGCGGCGCTGGTCGAAGTCATCGAGCACCTCGACCCCAGCCGCCTCGCCGCCCTCGAAGCGGTGGTGTTCGGGCAGGCGCGGCCGGGGCACGTGTTCGTCACGACGCCCAACGCCGATTACAACCAGTTCTACGACACCCTCTCGGCGGGCACCTTCCGTCACACCGACCACCGCTTCGAGTGGAGCCGGGCCGAGTTTGCGGCCTGGGCCACCGCCGTGGCTGAGCGCCACGGGTATCAGGTGCGGCTGGTGGCGATGGGCGAGGAGGTAGAGGGCGTGGGCGGGCCTTCGCAGATGGCGGTGTTTGGGCTGTAGTTCTTAGGTCGGGCTAGAGGCTTTGGGCTAAATCTGTCTGAATAAGCTGGCGTTTCTTTTTACGCTCTTGCTTGCGACGCTCGGACTTTAAAACCGCGTTGTGATTTTTAGCACCTATGCCAGGCATGCCGTATTCTGATATGAATGAGTTTTGTTTGGTCATTAAATCATCCATAAAGCAGGTATCGTAGCCACAGCAGTGCTTTGAATAAACGCCGAAATTTCGATGGCTAATTCTTTTCTTGGCTAAAATATTCTGCTGGTTGACCTCGATAATATCCCGTAGCCGGTCTTCATCGGCTACGGTGAAGTCTTGACCTAACAAGGATAATTTTCGGAAAGTCCACGGGTCTTTTACCTGTAAAAAGGTGAAGAACTTAGGAAAAGTCTTGGTGGCTGCATCCCGAATTTCTAGTTGTTGCTCAAGAGTTAGCTTCTCGTTTTCGAGAATGGAGCGAAATAATCCGAGGGAGTTGAAATCGGTAAAGCGCGAGTAGTTTTTTAGTAGGTGCAAATACTCTTTATAGGAAAGGGTATTTAATTTTCTGCCGATTTTCATGAGTACGGAATAGTATATTGTGTGTTGAAACTGCCAGTGAATAGGCTATTTAGAAGGCGTCTGTCATGCTGAGCTTGCCGAAGCATCTTGTCTGCTTTGTTGTTCAGCCGTTCAACGAAGCGGGCAAGATGCTTCGGCAAGCTCAGCATGACGGACGCCTTTAAAGTGTACTTAAATCATTTCAAGTTTGCTGTGAAGAAATTGTTGCAACCGCAACAATTCATCAGGATTTGATAAGTTGACTACCAGTAATCTACCGGCTGCCCCACGTTTTTGCAAAGAAGCGATTTCTGATTGAAACGGACTATCATCCAGCCAATAAAAATCAGCGGCCAAGTCGATGGCCTCAGTCTTTAAGGTGTCCCAGGTAGTAGGTCGCACGGCTTGGCGCAACAGCTCTAAGGTAGCGGGTGGGAGAAATCGCGTCAGGTAGCGGAGCGCGGGCGTGCTGTCGCCTTTGCAATGCGTCGTGAGCCAGTAGCAGACGAAATGCCGAGTGATGAACTCCACGAACGCTGCGACGCCAGGGGCGGCTTGGGTGTGCCGGGTAGTTAATAATACCCCGTCGATATCCAGGTCAAGCGTTGCCATGAAGGGAGCTGCGGGCGGTCAGCCGTGCGGCTAAAGGTACTGCGCAGGCTAAAAATACCGGTGGCCCGCCCGTCCCGGCGGTACCTTCGCGCCAAATTCACGCGCTGCTTTCGGAATGCCAAAACCCTATTCTATCCCCGGCCTCTGGCTGCTGGTGCTGCTCTTGCTGCGCTTCGGCCCGGCCGCTGCCCAAACCCGCATCACGCTCAGCGGGACGGTGCAAGACGCCAGCTCGGGCGAAAACTTGTCCGGGGCCACCGTGCGGGTGCGCGAGCTGCCCGGCGTGGGTACCGGGGCCAATGCCTACGGCTTCTACTCGCTCACGGTGCCGGCGGGTAGCTACACGCTGGAAGCCAGCTTCGTAGGCTTCGCCACCCAGACGCGAACCCTGACGGTAAATGCCAGCCAGCGCCTAGATTTCAAGCTGAAGCCTGGCGGTAGCGAGCTGAGCGAGGTAGTGGTAACCGGGCGCAACACGGCCGTGCCCATCAGCCAGGCGCAGATGGGGGTAGAGCAGCTCGACGTGAAGCAGATTGCCAAGGTGCCGGTGCTGTTTGGCGAGAAGGACATTATTAAAACCATGACCCTGCTGCCGGGCGTGAAGTCGGCGGGGGAGGGCAGCAGCGGATTTTCGGTGCGCGGTGGGGCCGTGGACCAAAACCTGATTTTGCTCGACGAGGCACCCGTGTACAACGCCTCGCACTTGCTGGGCTTTTTCTCGACCTTCAACTCCGACGCCATCAAGGACGTGACCATTTTCAAGGGCGGGATGCCGGCGCAGTACGGCGGCCGGCTGTCGTCGGTGGTGGATATTCGGATGAAGGACGGTAACAACCAGCAGCTGCACGGCAGCGGCGGCATCGGGCTGATTTCGAGCCGGCTGGCCCTGGAAGGGCCGCTGGTGAAGGGTAAGGGCTCGTTTCTGGTAACGGCCCGGCGCACCTACGCCGACGTGTTTCTGAAGCTCTCGCGCAACGAGACGACCCGCAATTCGAGCTTGTACTTCTACGACGTCAACGCCAAGGCCAATTACGCCTTTAACGACCGCAACCGGCTGTACTTCAGTGGCTACCTTGGCCGCGACGCGCTGGGGCTGGCCAATACCTTCGGGCAGTACTACGGCAACCGCACGGCCACGCTGCGGCTCAACCACCTGTTCAGCGACCGGGTATTTTCCAATACCTCGCTCATTTACAGTAAGTACGATTACGACATCCGCATCCTGGCCAACAACGCCAATTTCAGCATCCTGTCGAAGATTCAGGATATCAACCTCAAGCAGGATTTCGAGTTTACGCCCAGCACTACCCAGACGCTGCGCTTCGGGCTGAACGCCATTCACCGCACTATTACGCCGGGCTACGTGTCGGCCACCGATGCCTCGGCGGTGAACGCCACGCCCGAAAAAACCAACTACTCGCTCGAAACGGCGGCCTACGTCTCGCACGAGTGGCAGGCCGCGCCGCGCCTCAACTTCACCACCGGGCTGCGGCTATCGGGCTTCAGCCTGCTTGGGCCGGGTACGTACTCGACCTACGACGCCCAGGGCAACGTGCTGACGGCTACCACCTACGGCCGGGGCGAATTTCTGAAAACCTACCTGCGCCTGGAGCCGCGCTTCGCCGCCAGCTTGCAGCTCAGCGAGGCCGCCACGGTGAAGGCCAGCTACGCCCGCAACGTGCAGAACGTGCACCTGCTCAGCAACTCTAGCACCGCGCTACCCACCGACCTCTACGTGCCCACCTCCTTCAACGTGCAGCCCGAAACCGCCGACCAGGTGTCGGCCGGCTACTACCGCACGCTGGGCCATGACAAGGGCTATACCCTGACGGTGGAAGCCTATTACAAGGCGCTGGGCAACCAGATCGACTACCGCGACGGCACCCAACTGCGCGGCAATTTCGACCCCGAGGCCAGCCTGCTCTACGGCAAGGGCCGGGCCTACGGCATTGAGTTTTTGGTGCGCAAAGACGTGGGCCGCTTCACCGGCTGGCTGGGCTATACGCTGAGCAAAACCGAGCGGCAATTCACCGGCATCAACGGCGGCGCGTGGTTCAACGCTCGGCAGGATCGGCCGCACGACTTGTCGGTAGTGGGTATTTATCAGCTCAATAAGAAATGGTCGTTTTCGGCCACCTTCCTGGCCAGCACCGGCAACGCCGTTACCTACCCGGTGGGCAAGTACGTGGTGGCGGGCCAGGTGGTGAACCTCTACGGCCTGCGCAACGCCGACCGCCTGCCCAGCTACCGCCGCCTCGACCTGGGCGCAACCTACGAGAAGCCCGGTCAGGAGGGCCGCCGCTTCCACAGCAGCTGGGCCTTCTCGATTTACAACGCAACGGGCCGCGAGAACCCCTACAGCATTCGGTTTGAGACGGATCCCAACGATGCGAGTCGTACGCAGGCCGTGCAAACAGCGCTGTTTCGGATGGTGCCGTCGGCGACCTATAATTTTAGCTTTTAGAAGGTTATGTGGAGTATGTCGAAAGTGCTAGCCGGTTGTGGATACCGCCCGAGCCGGGGAGTGAAGTACCTTGCGCTGGGCGTCCTACCCGCCCTTGCCAGCTGCGAGAAAATCATCAACCTCGACCTCAAAACTACCACTTCGCAGCTCGTTATCGAAGGTAACCTGGCCGACGATAACCGCCCCTGCCTCGTTACCCTGAGCCGCTCGGCCAACTACACCGACGCCAATACCTTCGAGGCCGTGCGCGGGGCGACCATCACGCTGACCGACAACGCGGGCGGGCAGGAAACGCTGCGCGAAAGCACGCCCGGGCAGTACGCGGGGGCAACGCTGCTGGGCGTGCCGGGCCGCACCTACACGCTGCGCGTCGAGACGGGCGGGGCGGCCTACGTGGCCGCGTCTACGCTGCCCGCCCCGGTGGTGCCCTTCGACAAGCTGAGTACCCAGGTGAGTACGGTGGGTAACCGTATCCAGGCCGTGGTAGACTACCGCGACCCGGCCGGGCCGGGTAACAGCTACCTGTTTCGGCAGTACCGCAACGGCCGCCTCAACAACGCCATCTTCGTGCTAAACGACCAGTTCAACGATGGCAAGGCCGTGAGCCAGGTGCTGCGCCTGGCTGGCCCCAGCAACGACCCCAACGACGTAAACAAGCTGGCTTCGGGCGATAGCCTGCGGGTGGAAATGCAGAACATCGACGCCAACGTGTACGAGTACTTCCGCACCCTGAATTTAATTCTGACCACCAACCCCGCCACCGCCACCACGCCCGCCAATCCCAAGTCAAATTTCTCGGGCGGCGTGCTAGGGTATTTCAGCGCGCACTCGCGGCGGGTGAAGGCGATTAAGGTGCCGTAGGCTAACTTATTTATTATAAGCCCACTGTTGTTAAATACATCCTGTCATGCTGAGCTTGCCGAAGCAT
>CAJYVK010000010.1 GCA_913778455.1 uncultured Hymenobacter sp.
CCGGTAAGGAAGCGCCACGGGCAGGTCGCGGCTGTTGGCAAAGGTGAATACCTGCGGGTAGAGCAGGCGCTCGGCGCGCAGCTCGTTTTTGTCGTAGCGGTTGCGCAGGCTGCTGCCGCCCGCCGACGCGCTAACGTCGAACTGCCCGAACTTGTGGGCGTACTGCAACAGAAAGTCGTGGTTGGTTTCCTGCGAGAAAATGCTCTGCGTCCGAAACATCCCGTCCTTGTACCGCTCGGTGTCCTTGGGGCGCTGCTGCGAGCGCGCCTCGTACGAGTAGTCCAGGGCCGAGCGCAGCATCAGGCTCCAGTCCTGGCCAAACTTGTAATTCACCTGCACGTTGCCGGTGAGCGAGTTGCGGTTCGACTTGTTCAGCATCTCATTGGCAATCAGGTACGGATTGTCTACCAGGCTGCTGAAGGGATAGCGCTGCGTTACGCCCACCGCGCCGGGAGCCCAGTAGTCCTTGAGCCAATCGAGGTTGCCATTGGGCACCTGCAAAATGGCCCAGTACATAATGGTCTGGTTATTGTAGCCGGTCGAGGGCAGGTTGTCGCTGGCCCGGTTGGTGTAGTTCACCTTGGCCGATACTTGCAGCTTGTCGGTCACCTTGTGGCTGGCCGACAGCGCCACCGTATTGCGGTCGTAGCCGGTGTTGGGGATAATCCAGGTATTCTGTAGGTTGGTGAGCGACAGGCGCACGGCCGTGCGGTCGGTGGCCCCGTCGATGGCAATGGTGTTGGTAAACGTCTTGCCGGTCTGGAAGAAGTCTTTGCGGTTGTTGGGGTAGGCCACCCAGGGCGTGCGCTCAGTGCCCGCCGTGTTGGTAGCGGGGTCGTACTGGAAGTAGGACTGCCCGTTGAACCTCGGCCCCCAGGCCGAGCTGGTGCTGCGCGTGCTGGGGCCGTCGGCCGAAGCCCCGTAGGAATAATAGTTTTCGCCCGCCGAGCCCTGGCCGTACTCGTACTGGTAATCGGGCCAGCGCGAAATCGACTCGAAGGCCGAGTTAGAATTGAAGGTGACGCCGATGCCCTTGGGCCGGGCCTTGCCTGATTTGGTGGTAATAATGACCGCGCCATTGCCGCCGCGGGCACCGTAGAGGGCCGTGGCACCGGGGCCTTTGAGCACCGTCACCGACTCGATGTCCTCGGGATTGATGTCGTTGAGGCTGGTACCAAAATCGACCGGCGACTCGCTTTGCAGATAGGCGGTGCTGCCGTTGCCGGTAGCGCGGTTGCTGCCGCCCAGCACCACGCCATCAACCACGATGAGGGCGTCGTTGTCGCCGGCCAGCGAGCTTTCGCCCCGCAGCACGATGCGGTTGGAGCCCGCCGGCCCGCCGCCCGAGCGAATGAGGTTCAGCCCCGCTACCTTGCCCGACAGCGCGTCGGTCCAGTTGTTGGATTTGGCCTCGGTGAGCTGCTCGGAGGAGACTTTCGCGTTGGCGTAGCCCAGTTCCCGCTCCTCGCGCTTGATGCCCAGCGAGGTGACTACCACTTCGTCGAGGCTGGTGGCGTCTTCGCGCAGCACTACGTCGTACGTGGTTCGCTCGCCCACCGTCAGCTGCTCGGCCACGTAGCCGATAAAGCTAAAAATCAGCGTGCTGCCTGTGGGTACGCTTAGCTGGTAGCCGCCGTCGTTCGCGGTGGTGGTACCCAGCGGACTGTCCTTCACCCGGATAGAAACGCCGGGCAGGGCGGCACCCGTGGCATCTACCACGCGGCCCTTTACCGGTACGTCGGCCGTGGCCTTGGCCGCCACCGCCTTCACCAAGATGCGCTTGTCCTGCACCGTAAACTGTACGCCCGCCTGCGCCGCTACTAGCTGCAACACCGCCTGTAGCGTGCTGTGCGGGGCGTCTACGCTGATGCGGCGGCCCAGCCGGTTGGCCTGGTCCACGTACAGAAACCGGTAGCCGGTTTGCTGCTCGATGCTAGCCAGTACCTCGGCCAGCGGCTGCTGCCGCACGGTGAGGGTGCAGGGTACCGCAGCGGGCTCTTGCCTGGCCGCCAGCGCGTTGGCCAGGGCGGCTGGGGCCGGACTCAGCGTAGCCAGCCCCAGGCTTACGAGCGCGCTTCGCCAGCCCCGTCCCAAGTGGGGGTATCTTGGTTTTCTCATAACAATCACGCCGGGGCGTACTTCGGTAGGTAGGGTTTAAAGTCTTTCTTCCCTGCGCCGGCCGCTTAGCGGGGCCGACACTCGTCTTGCTGGGCGGGTAGTTTCGCCGTACTCATCTGCTTTACAAACACTAGTCACTTCCTGCCCCGGCCGGTAGCTGGCTGAGGTAAATGGTTTGCCCCTCCTGGCGGCAGCTGAGGTGGCCGGCTAGGCGCAGGGCACCCAGCACCGCCGGCAGGGGCTCGTTGTCGAAGGTGGCCCAGAGGCGCACGTCGGCGGTGGCGGGGTCAGCAAACACTAGCTTTACCCCGTAGCGCCGCTCTAGCTGGCCCGCCACGTCGGCCAGCTTTTCGTTTTGAAATACCAGCTTGCTGCTGCGCCAGGCCATCACCTTAGCTGGGTTGAACCCCTGTCGGTAAATGCGTCCCGTGGCGTGGTCGGTGCGCAGCTGCTGGCCCGGGGCTAGCAAGTATTTGCCTTGCTTGTCAGTTACTTCTACCTTGCCTTCGACCAGCGACACGGCCAGCTCGCTGGCTCCGCGCACGGCGCTCACGTTGAATTTGGTGCCCAGCACTTGCGTCACCCAGTCGCCGCTGTGCACCCGAAAGGGCCGGTGCGGGTTTTTCGTTACCTCAAAAAAGGCCTCGCCCTCCAGGTACACCTCGCGGCTGGCCCCGTCGAACTGCGCCGGGTAGCGCAGCTGGCTTTGGGGAGCCAGCGTTACGAGCGTGCCATCGGCGAGGCGCAGCTGCTGCGGCCGGCCGGCCGGGGTGCGGTACTCTTGGTAAGCTACGGCTGGCCCGCGCTGGCTATAGAAGTAAGTGCCGCCCAGCGCGCTCACCAGCAGTAGAACCAACGTCACCAGCTGCACCGGTCGCCCTACCCGCCACCGCCAGGGGCGGGGGGCCGCCACGGGCTCGGGGGTTGGCTTCGCCGCCGGCGCTGGCTGGGCCAGCCGCCCCTTGAGGCGCTGGAGCGCGGCGGCGGTCACGGCCGGGCCGGCGGGCACCTGGCTGGCCTGCCACACGGTTTTGAGCTGCTCAAACGTCCGCTCGTTGGCCGGGGCCTGGGCTACCCAGGTAGCGAGCCACGCGTTTTCATCCGACGAAGTTTGCCGGGCCAGGTAGCGGGCAATGAGCAGGTAGAGTTCTTCTTGTTCCAAGCGGGGGATGGGCGGCCACTAAGCAGCCAGCTACCCCTAAGACGCCGCCGCGCCGTTGCCTCGTGACACCCAAAATGACTGATAACCGAATGGTAACGTGCGTAACGACCGCGTAACACGCCTACTGCACCCCCGAGGCGTACAGCGCGGTTTTCAGAAAGCGGAGGGCGCGGAACATGTGCGTCTTCACCGAATTGAGCGAGATGCCCAGCAGCTCGGCCATCTCCTCGTAGGTGAGGCCCCCGTCGCGGTGCAGCTGAAATACCTGGCGCGTGCGCGCCGGCAGCTGGTCGATGAGGTGCGCTACCTGCGTGGTCAGCTCCTGGTAGGCCAGCAGGTGGTCGGGCTGCTGGTGGGCGGCTTCGGGCTGGGTGTGGGGCAGCTCCTCGGCGGCTTCCAACGGAGTGCGGCGCTGCTCGCGCAGCTTGTCGAGGCAGCGGTGCTTGACGGCCGTGTAGAGGTAGGCGGCCAGCGAGCCCGCCACGGCCAGCTGCGTCCGGCTGGTCCACAAGGTGCAGAAGACCTCGGCTACGGCGTCTTCGGCCGCGTCGGTGGGGTAGCGTAAGATAGATTGGGCGTAGCGCAGCAGCCCGCCGTAGAAGCGGGTGAAGAGCGCTTCGAACGCCCGTTCATTGCCCGCGGCCAGTGCCGCCAGATAAGCCTGGTCAGATGAACTAAGCGGGAAGGTCATACTGGTAGACAAAGCTACCGGGGGGGCGCTACGGGGGGATTACCCGGGCGTTACGGTATGATTAACTCCCGGAAATCCTCCTGGTAGCTATTTTAATGAGTGCCAGCCAGCTGAAAAGTGTTTGTCTTGGTGAACGTCGCGAAGCAAACGTCCCCGGACGGCTGCGCTCGCTAGGGTGGTCTTGTTAGCGCACTTCTCAGGCGTACGTACTCTCTGTATTGATTGGGGCTGTAACACCAAGCTCCAGCTTGGTGAGGCGGTAGGATGCGCCTGCCGAGCGCTCACCAAACGGAAGCTTGGTGTTACAGTCTGATCAACGCTGAGTATACCAAGCTGAAACCCTGCGCTGGCGGCGGCTAGCTGTTTTCCCCCATCCCGTACTGCCGGAGCACGTCGGCGGGTACGCCGGCCCAGCGATTGGGAGAGTTGCCGACGTAGCCAATATCGGCCATGCCCATTTTACTGGTAAAAAAGCCGGTGGCCGTCAGGTCGCGCATGCGGTTGAAAAAGGCCACTCCCGGTAGCATGTCGCGGGTTGCCCGCTGCGGATAGGCAATTTTGGTCACTATTTCCAGCTGCTGCGGCGGGGCGCACGCCGCAAAGGGCTGGCCGTACCGCGTGGCGCATTGCACGTCGAGCCAGCGCAGGCCCCCGCGCAGCGGCAGCTGGTGCTCGGGGATGTCCTTGGCAATGAATTCAATAAACTCGGGTACCTTGGCGTCGGAGGCGCTGCCCGATTTCTCATCCCGGGGAATGATGATGTCGGCCAGGATCGTTATCGTAGCCATTTCGTGGGGCGTGAAAAACGTGACGGCGTGCAGCTCCTTATCCCGGGCTATTTCGTGTGCCTGCCGCCCGGCTTCGGTGGTAGCTGCCTCGGGCTGCGGGGCGGGGGCCAGGGGCGACTGTGGGGCCTTGTTCTGGTTGCAACCATCCAGCAGCAAGCCGGTTGAGAGGGTAGCCAGGCCAATGGCCTTTAATGATTCGCGTCTTTTCATGGAAAGCAGGGGAGGAGCTAGGAGAGAATAAGCCGCTTGCGCTGGTCGAGGATGTACTCGCTGGTGCGCATGGCGAGGGCCAGGATGGTCCAGGTGGCGTTTTTATCGCCCTGCTGCACAAAAGGCGCGGCATCGACCACGAACAGGTTGCGGCAGTCGTGGGCCTGGCACCACTTGTTGAGGGCCGATTTTTTGGGGTCGTCGCCCATGCGCACCGTGCCCACCTCGTGGATAATGCGGCCGGGGGCCTCCAGGCCGTAGTTGGTGTCGGCCCACGGAATCTTGGAGGTGATAATGGCCCCCATCCCGTGCATAATCGCCTGGAAGGTTTCCTGCATGTGCTTGGCCTGCTTGATTTCGGCATCGGTCCATTTGTAGTGAAAGCGCAGCACCGGAATGCCGTACTTATCCACCACGCCCGGGTCAATCTCGCAGTAGTTGGTTTCCCGGGCGATGGCCGTGCCCCGGCCGGCCATGCCCACCTGGGTGCCGTAGAAGCGACGGTAGTCGTCCTTAAGCGAAGCGCCGAAGCCGCCGGCTTCCTTGATTTTGCCGTCTCGGCCGGGCACCAGGCCGTTTAGGTTGTGCATGCCCATGCCAAAGCCGTAGGCCGGCATGTGCATGCCGCCGCCGTACTCGATGTGGTAGCCGCGCGGAAAGTCCAGCTTCTTGTTATCCAGCCACCACGGGGTGTAGATGTGCACGCTGCCCACCCCATCCTCGTTGTAGCGCTTGCGGTCCAGGAGCTGCGGCAAAAAGCCGCTCAGGCTGGCCCCGGTCGAGTCGTGCAGGTACTTGCCCACCACCCCGCTGCTGTTGGCCAGGCCGTCGGGGTGGCTGGAGGATTTGGAGTTGAGCAGCAGCCGCGCCGACTCGCCGGCGCTCGCCCCCAGAATCACAATCTTGGCCTTCACCTCGTACTCCTGCAAGTCGTTTTTGTCTACGTACGATACGCCGGTGGCGAGCCCGTTGGCCCCGGTGAGCACCTCGCGCACCATGGCGTTGGGAATCACCTTGAGGTTGCCGGTTTTGAGCGCCGGAATGACGAGGCACGACGAGGCCGAAAAGTCGCCGTACACCTTGCAGCTGCGCCCGCACTGCCCGCAGAAAAAGCACACGCCCCGGTCCTTGTTGCCCGGCAGCGCCTCCGTCAGCACCGAGCCCCGGCCGGGAATTACCTTCACGCCCGCCTTGGCGGCTCCTTGCTTGATAAACAGTTCGTTGAGCCGAGGCTTGGGTGGCGTCAGGAAGATGCCGTCGGGCTCGTTTTCCAGTCCCTCCACCGTGCCATAAATCCCAATCAGGCGGTCGACCTTGTCGTAGAATGGCTTCACCTCGTCGTAGGTAATGGGCCAGTCATCCGTCAGGCCATCAAGGTGATGGCTTTTGAAGTCCAGCGGGCCCATGCGCAGCGAAATGCGGCCCCAGTGATTGGTGCGCCCGCCCAGCATCCGGGCCCGAAACCAGTTGAACTCCGTCTTGTCCTTGGTGGTATAGGGCTCCCCGTCCAGCTGCCAGCCACCGTAGGCGGCGTCGAAGTCGCCAAAGGGCCGGGTCGTGGAGGCACCCCGCCGCGGCGACTCGTACGAGAATTTTAACTGCTGGGCATCTTTCAGCGGGTCGAAAAACGGCCCGGCCTCCAGCATCAGCACCTTCAGGCCGGCGTGCGCCAGCACGTAGCCCGCCATGCCGCCCCCGGCCCCCGAGCCCACTACGATGGCGTCGTAAACGGTGCCCGATTTCTTGATGTGAAAATCGCTCATGGTCCCGGGGCTGTTAAAGCTGCTCGATGGTGAGGGCGCGGAAGGCCACCCGGTGGCCGTGGTCTTGCAGGGCAATGTGGCCCTTGGGATAGGCGGCGAAGTTTTTCCAGGTTTTGAACTTGCTGTTTTCCAGCAGGGACCGCCACTCGGGGCTTCCCATCTGCACGTCCACTATTTTGGCGTTGTTGAGCCAGAAGGTGAGGTGGCCACGTTGCTTGCGCAGCTTCACCAGGTTCCACTCGCCGGCCGGTTTGGCCACGTCTTTGGCCGGGGCCTGCATGTCGTAGAGCGAGCCCGCCAGGTGCGAAGCCTTCTTGTTATCTTCGGCTCCTTTATTGTCAAGCACTTGCATCTCAATGCCCGTGTCGTAGGTGGCGCGGAAGGCCGGGTCTTCGTGCACGCCGAAGATGATGCCGCTGTTGCCGCCGGGCGAGATGTTCCATTCCAGGCGCAGCTCAAAATCCTCGTACTCGCCATCCGTTACCAAATCACCCTGGCCGGGGGCCTGCGGGTCGAGCTGCAAGGCTCCGTCAACTACCCGCCAGGCGGGCTCGGCCGTGGGCTGTAGGTAGGTGTGCCAGCCCTTGGTGGTTTTGCCATCAAATAAGGCCTGGGGCTTGGTCTTGGCGGTGGTCGCCGGCTGCCCCGCACTAGCCAGGGCAAAAAGGGAAACGAAGAAGAGGTTCATGCTTGTGGAGTGGGAATGGATGAAGTAGCAAATGAAGTGATTAGTGCGCAATGCGACGGCGCTCGGCACCGCCGCAGGGCTACTGAAAAAGCGTTGATTTTCCGGCTAGCTCCGGCTTGGTAGCCAGCGCGGAGGGCCGGGTTGAATTCTATCTCCTCTTGTCCTGGCGGGCCGCCCCGGCACCTAGCCCCTCCCGACGACCCCGTCCTAGCTAGCTGCGCGGGCCGGCTGATTTCGGCCGGCACCTTCCAACTCGATGCCGATGGCAAATGTGGCTCGAAAAATTAGTATTTGGTAAAAGGTTTAAGCACGGTTTGTGAAATTTTGCTGAGTTTCTAGAAATTCCACCTATATTTCGCCCAGAAGTCTACTCGATTTTTCCTGCCGTTACCTTCCGCCTGCTTTCGTGTAGTGGCTGCCGGAAGGTCTACTACTCAGCCCGCTGCGTTGCACGGGTGCCACGCGTAGTTATTTATTGAGCGCCGCTACGGCCGTTGGTGAGCCCCTTACTGCGCTAGCAGCTGAGGGCACCACCGGGCTAGCCAGCCACTGCGCCTGACGAGGCGGATTGGGATTACCCTTGCTTTTGTGCTGCTGCCCCTCATGCATGTGTGAGGACCGAGGGGCTTATCGAATTAGCTAAAACGTTTAAACTTTTAGGAAGTCCAAGCTGCCTGACCTGCCTTGCCGCAGGTCAGCGTGGGGCTTGCCTTATCCCGCTCATTCTTTCCCCATCCAACCCCTTTTCCACAATGAGTACTTCTTTATCAATTCGCAGCTGGTGCGGTGCGCTGCTGCTAAGCCCCGCGGTGGCCCTGGTGCCAGTGCCAGCCACGGCCGCTGGCCCTCTGGCGGCTACGTTGCGCCCGGTCGAGGTGACGGTGCAAGGTGTCGTAACCGATGAAAAGGGCAACCCGCTGCCCGGGGCCACCATCGTGCTCAAGGGCAGCGTGGGCGTGGGCGTCAGTTCGGACGCCGACGGCAAGTTTGCGCTGACGGTGCCGACCGGTACCGAAACGCTGGTAATCTCCTCCATCGGCTACGTAGCGCAGGAGATAAGTCTGAACGGGCGGACGAGCCTCACGATTCAGCTCGTGACCGATAACAAGGCCCTCGACGAAGTAGTGGTGGTGGGCTACGGTACCCAGAAGCGCTCGGACCTGACCGGCGCGGTGGGCAGCGTGAAGGCCGCCGAACTAGTGGAGCGCCCGGTGGTGAACGTCGCGCAGGGCCTCCAGGGCAAAGTGCCCGGCGTGGACGTGTCGCTGAACTCCGGGCAGCCGGGCGCCGCGCCCGTTATCCGGGTGCGGGGCTACTCGTCGATCAACGCCGGCAATACCCCGCTCTACGTGGTGGACGGCGTATTTTGGGAGCAGGGCATCACGACGCTCAACCCCAATGACATCGAGAGCCTGGAAGTGCTCAAAGACGCTTCGGCCACGGCTATTTACGGGGCGCGCGGCAGCAGCGGGGTTATCATCATCACGACCAAGCGGGGGCGTCAGGGTAGCCAGGTGGCTTACGACAACTACGTGAGCATTAGTAAAATGGCGCGTAAGCTCGACGTGCTCAATGCCCGCGAATTTCTGGCCCTCGAAGACCTGGGCTACCAGAACGTGCAGAAGTTTGACCCCGCTGGCTGGGCGGCGGGCAAGTACGCAAACAAGGATCCCCGCCTCAAGCGCCAGGCCCTGGCTAACGCCAACAGTGCCACGCGCCTGTTCGACGATAACCTGAACCCGCTCTACGACGTGGACTGGCAGGATGAGGTGACGCAAACCGCCGTGGCCCAGAGCCACAACCTGGCCTTTTCGGGGGGGAGCGACCAGACGACGTTTGGCTTGTTCCTGAACTACACCAATGCGCAGGGCATCATCCGCGAAACCTATCAGAAGCGCTACTCGGGCCGCCTGACGGTCGATAACCAGGTGAAAACCTGGCTGAAAGTGGGGGCTACGCTCAACTACAGCAACATTGAGGATAAGATTGGCAACAACTTCGTGGGAGGTAACAACATTCCGCGGATGATGATTGAGATGATTCCCATCGTCCCGATCCAGTATCCCAACGGTACCTACGGCAAGCGCCAGGACTACCCCGACATGGAAGGCGGCGACAACCCCGTGGCCCTGACGCGCGAGGACGTGAACCTGACGCGCAACCAGGTATTCGCGGGTAATATCTACGCCAACATTATCTTCTCGCCGAGTCTGAACTTCCGCTCCGTGTTCGGGGCCAACATCAGCTCGCAGTTCAACCCGAGCTACGAAAGCAATCTGGTGCAGCTGCGGGCCGGCACCCAAAATCTGGCCGGCATCGGCGCCTACGATGGCAAAAGCCTGCAATGGCAGAACTACCTTACGTTCAACAAGGTATTTGCGCAAGACTACGCCCTGAACGTAGTAGCCGGGATAGATGCGCAGCGGTTTCAAAGCAACGGGTTTTATTCCGAAACCCAGGGGCTGTCCGATAATGCGTACTCATTCTACAACCTGGGCGCGGGCGCGACGCCCCAGGTGCCGGGCACGTTCAACGGGGCGGCCAATCAGTTTGACGCCAATCAGTTTCTATCCGTCTTCGGGCGGGTCAACTACACCTACAAAGACCGCTACATCCTGACGGGCACCGCGCGGGCCGATGGCTCCTCGCGCTTTGGGACGTCCAACCAGTATGGTTTTTTCCCGTCGGGGGCCGTGGCCTGGCGCATCTCGCAGGAGGATTTTCTGCGGGACAACTCCCTTATTTCGGACATGAAGCTGCGCTTTGGCTACGGCCAAACCGGCAACAGCAATTTTGCCAACTATCAGTCGCAGGCCCGCCTGGGTACCAACAGCTACATTTTCAACGGGGTACGAGTAGGGGGTACTACTCTGAATACGCTGGGCAACCCCGAGCTGCGTTGGGAGCGGGCCAGCCAGTACGACCTTGGCTATAACCTGAGCCTGTGGCAAAACCGCGTCACCTTTGAGGCCGACGTATACTCGCGCACTACTTCCGATTTGCTCCTGGCCCGCCCGGTGCCCCGCACCAGCGGCTATGGTAGCATCTTCAGCAACGTGGGCCGCGTCCGCAACCAGGGCCTGGAGCTGGCGCTGAATACGGTAAACATTCAGGGCAAAGACTTTACCTGGTCAACCAACTTCAACATCTCCTTCCTCAAAAACCGGGTGCTGGCCCTGGGGCCGGCGGGCGATGATATTTACCCCGGCCCAAACTTCCTCAACGAAACCAACGTGCTGCGGATTGGCCAGCCGGTGGGCTCGCTGTTTGGCCTGGTGCGCGAGGGTACCTGGGGTACCGCCGAGGCCGACCAGGCCCTGCGCTACAACCGGCTACCCGGCGATCTCAAGTTCAAGGACCAGAACAACGACGGGCAGATCAACGACCTCGACCGGGTCATTCTCGGCAAGACCATTCCGACGGGCTTCGGTACGTTCAGCAACAACTTCCGCTACAAGGGCTTCGACCTGTTGGTAGATGTGCAGTTCACCTACGGCAACGATGTGATGAACCTCACCCACCACTCGGCCCTCGACCGCACCGACCAGGCCAACAGCTACTCGCGGGCCTACACCGACGCCTGGACGCCCGACAACCAGAATACGATGATTGCCCAGGTGCGCCCCTCGTACGTGTATTACGACTCGCGCATCGACTCTTATAAGGTAGAGGACGGCTCGTTTATCCGGGGGCGCAACGCGGTGCTGGGCTACAACTTTTCGAGCGGGGTGCTGGAGCGCCTCAAGCTGGCGCGCCTGCGGGTGTACGTATCGGCCCAGAATTTCTTCTTGCTGACCAAGTACAAGGGCTACGACCCCGAAACCTCGACCTACGGTAACGCCTTCGCGCAGGGCATTCAGTTTTTCGACTATCCGAAGGCGCGCGTGTTCACGGCCGGCCTCAACATAACTCTCTAACCTTTTCCACCCAGCTCTTTATGCCATCCTTTATCCGTTTTCGCGCCCGGGCCGGGGCCTTGTGCGCCGGCCTGCTGCTCGCTACCACCGGCTGCTCCGATTTTCTGAAAGAAGACAACCGCTCCTCGCTTACTCAGGACAACTACTTCGCCAACGCCACCCAGGCGCAGTCGGCCGTCGATGGCCTCTACAACCGCCTGCGGATTATGAATACCGACGTGGGCTACGGCGAGTCCATCTGGGTAGGGCTGGAGCTAATGGCGCTGCACGCCACGACCCTGGGGCAGAGCTTCAACAACAATCAGCTCATTAATCAGAGCATCGACCCGGCCAACCCCTACTTTTCCAATATGTGGAACCTGGCCTACAACGGCATCGGGGCGGCCAACCTGGTGCTGACCCGCGTGCCAGCCATCAACATGGATGAAACGCAGAAGAAGGCCCTGCTCGGCCAAGCTTACTTCGTGCGGGCCTTTTTGTATTATCACTTGGTGCGCCTCTACGGCGATGTGCCGCTGATTCTGACGCCCATCGATGGCACCAGCCCTGACCTCTACCCCGGCCGGACGCCGCAGGCCGAGGTGTACAACCGCATCATTGCCGACTTGCAGGCGGCCGAGCAGGCGGGCCTGCCGGCCGTAGACCGCACCGGGCGTATCTCGCAGGGTGCGGTGAAAGCGCTGCTTGCCAGCGTGTATCTCACGTCGGCGGGCTTTCCGCTCCAGCTTACGGCCAACTACCAGAAGGCCGCCGACAAGGCCGCCGAGCTGATTGACGCCAACCAGTACCCGCTGTTTACCAGCTACGCCTCCCTGCACAATACTACCGATAAGAATCAGGGCGAGCTTATTCTACAGGCGCAGTTTGCCTTTGGCATTGCCACTAATGCCATCAGCGCCTTGGTTATTCCCTACTTCGCGGGGGTTTCGAAGTACAACGACGAGTTTGGGGCCGTGGTGCCCACGCCCGGCTTCTACGCCACCTACGAAGCTGGCGATCTGCGCGCCCAGGAGCAGCAGTTTTACTTCTCAAAGTACCCGTCCATCAAGGATCCCAGCGTAACGGTCGATTTCAAGACGCAGGCGCTTTACAAGTATTTCCAGGTCGAAAGCGCCCGGGGTAACGGCGTGGGCGACGAAAACTGGACGCTGCTGCGCATGCCCGAGGTTATGCTCATCTACGCCGAAGCCAGCAACGAAGTAGGTGGGCCGACCCCCAAAGCCTATGCCCAGCTCAATGCCATCCGCAGCCGGGCCCAGCTGCCCGCGCTAGCCGGCCTCAGCCAAGATGCCTTCCGCACCGCGGTGTGGAAGGAGCGCTACCATGAGCTCGCCTACGAGAATAAGGCGTACTTCGACATCCAGCGTACTCGTAAAACCTACAACGTAGCCGGCAACAATTTCGTGGATGTTGTGGGCTTTAAGGGGGAGGTAGGGCCAGCCTTTCAGGCTAAATACCTCCTGTGGGGTATTCCCTCCGCCGAAATCAACAACAATAAGCAACTGACCCAAAACCCCGGCTGGTAAGTAAAAGCAAGTAAAGGCAGTAGGTGTCATTACCGTTAGCCCTGTATATAGTATAAAAAAAGGACCCCGCCGAGCTATCCGGCGGGGTCCTTTTTTAACTGTATGCTTAAATTGGCTATTGCACTACCAGGCGCTTGGCTACCTGCCCGGCTTCGGTAGTGGCCCGCACGGTGTAGATGCCGGGGGCGAGGCCCGCGAGCGACAATTCCGTGGTGGGCGCGGTCCCGGCGGCCAGCGTCTTGGTCAGTACCACTTGTCCCAGCGTGTTGAGCAGCTGGATGGTGCTGGCGCTGCTGCCGCGTAGGGCCTGCGGTAGCACCAGGGTAGCCGTGCCGTGGGCCGGGTTGGGATACACGGCTGCCAGGGCGGCTAGCGCGGCCGGCGCCGTAGCCAGCGGCGAGGCGGTAGCGAACACGACGGCAAAGCGGCCGGCGGCCGCGTCGGCCGGGGCCAGCGTCAGGCTGACGCTGGGGGTGGTGCTGAGGTTGGTATACGTATTCGTGAGGCCGTCGCGCAGATAAGCCTGGTAGCCGGCCGGCAGGTTGGCCAGCTCATCCACAGCCAGCGAGTAGGTGCCCGCCACCTGCGAGTGCAGGCGCAGGGGTACGGTAACGGTCGGGCCAGTCAACTCGGGCAAGCCGTTGATGGCCAACGCCTCGGTGCTGATGTCGCTGGCCAGGTCGAGGCCGTGGGAAGCGGGCAGGTAGTGCGCGTCGCGGGCCGCGTCGAAGGCCGCCGTGGCCCCCTGCTCGAAGTAGACGCGCGTTTGGTTGGCCGCGCCGTTGCCGCGCAACGTCAGGGCCAGCGTAGGAGCGGTAGTAGCGGCATTGCGCTGGAAAAGCGCCGTTTCGGGCGCGGTGCTGCGGGCGGCGTTCTGGAACGCAACGCTGCCCCCGCCGACTTGCGCCCGCACGAAGAAGCCTTGGCCCAGCGGGATGTTGTCCGACCCGCCGTTGACGCTCTGGCCGTTGGTGAGGTACGAAGCGTAAGCGCCGGTGTACTGGCCGTTGCTGCGGTACACGTACACGCCGCTCTCGATACCCGTCGAGGCATTGTACACCTGCGTGAAGCTGATGGCGCTGGGATAAGGATTGCCCAGCAGGTGCCAGCCGGCATTAGCCTGCGCCCCCCGGGCCAGCGTGCCGGTCGAGTAGGTACCGGTATTGAGCGTACCCTGGAAATCGACCAGCTGCGTGCCGCCGATGTTCACCGTGTAGCCCCGGCCGGTCACCAGGCCATCGCCCAGCGAGCCGGGCGAAAGGAAGCCGTTGTCGAAGTCCCCCACGGCGTAAGCCGCGTTGCTGCTGGCCAGACGCGACTGATCGTAGTAGAATACCGTGGGGTAGGGGACGGTCTGGCGTGGGTTGTTAGCCGAGTTGTAAGCCCCGTTGACTACCGGCGTAAAGCCGGCCGTAGTCAGGTCGGCCACGGTGTTGCCGCTCACCGGCGAGCTGTAGTGGCGGTAGCCCAGGCCGGGGTTGGTGGGCGTGATGTAGCGTTGCACCGTGGCCGTGCCCGATACCGCGCCGCCGTTGTTTACCACGAAGGCCGTGCCGCTGGCATCGCTCAGCAGCGTAAAGGCCTGACCCGAGCCGATGGTCAGATTGCCAGTAGCCACGAGGCCGCGCCGAATGGCCGCGTCGGCGCTGGTAGTCGCGCCGTTCGAGCCCACGCTCAGGTTCCAGAAGGTGGTAGCCACGCTGCCGCTGATGTCCTGGCTGGCCGTGCCGGTCAGGGCGATGGTACCGGTGCCGCTGCCGGTCACCGCGCCGCCGTTATTGATAAAATTGCCGGCCAGGCTCAGCTGGCTGCCGTTAGCGTTGGTGAGGACGGCGTTGTTGTCCAGCGTCAGGTTGCGAGCTACCGAGGTAGTGGCCGTAACAATGGGCTGCTGGGCTACGGTGATACCGGGGCCGACCAGCGTGCCGTTGCCGGCGATGAAAACGTCGTCATTGCTAGTCGGCACTTGATTGGGATACCAGTTGCCCGCCGTCTGCCAGTCGGAGCTGACCTGCCCGGTCCACACCAGCGTCAGCGCGTTCATGGCGGCGATGTTGGAGATAAAGACTGGAATCTGCCCGAAGATATTACGGCCCACAGCCTGGCCGGTTTGCAGGTTAAACGCCCACAGGTTCGAGCTGAATCTGTTGCCGCTAGAGCCGTTATTAATATCTTGGTTAGCCGGGTCCGAATAACGGGCCTCTACCAAGTAAGCGACGTTGCTGCTGCTGCTGACATCGTAGAAAACGTCCAGGTCCACTCCGACGGTGGGCGAGGTCAGCGGGAAGAAATTGGGGTTGCTGTTGGTGCGGAACGTAACGGGGTTTACCGGGGTCAGGATCCCGTCGTTGGGCGAGTTCTGGGTGGAGAGCAGCGCGTTGGTGTTGGTGACGTCCACGTCGTAGAGCGTGGTGCCGGTCACGGCCGTGGCCGAGTTAGTGTAGGCTGCCGTGCCGATGTAAGGCGCGTGCCCCACGGTGTTACCGGCAACGTAGCTCAGGTTGGTATCGGTAGCTACCAGGTCGCCGGTATTGGGGTTGAGGCGGTAGTTGGTACCGTTGGGGGCCATCACCCGGATGCGGTCGGCCCGGGGGTTGAAGTCGAAGCTGATGTTGGGCAGAATGCCGCGGGTGTTGGCGCGGTTATTATCCTGAAGGTTCAGGGTAATGGGCGTTGCGTTGATGGGCGTAGCCGTGACGGTGGTAGCCGAAGGGCTAGTGGGCATGCTCAGAATGTAGAGCTGGGTGGCCCCATTGCTGGAGTTGTAGCCCAGTGCGTAGAGCTGGCCCGTGCTGGGCCGGGCGTCAATACCCACCAACTGCTGGCCCGCCGTGACGCCCAAAATGGCTTGGCCTTGTCCGAAAAGCTGGGTGGTATTAGAAAGGTTGGCTGGGTACAGCGGAATCAGCAGCTGCTGCCCGGCGGGAATGCCCATGTAGTTCTGGGTGGCCGTACCCAGGCCGTAGATAACGCCCGGGCCGGTCTGGGCCAGCGTCGTAGCGGGGCCAGCCAGTAGGCCCAAGGCCAGCGCCAGCTGGGGCAGGCGGCGCGCTCCCGGGTTTGCAGAGAAGAAATTTGCCATAATCAGGGGAAGGAGAACGGTGGATAAGGGCCAGAAACGGGCGGGGACAAACCGCCGCCGTTAACAGCGATAAACTTACGAAGTTCTTTCCCGAGTGGATGAAAAAAGGTCCGCCAATTGTGCAGATATTTATTCAAACCATCCTAAAACTGCGGTGGCTGCAAATGTTTGAAGTGTCCGTTCAGGCGCACGCGCTCCTTGAGGCGCTCGGCTTCGAGCACGGCGGGCAGCAGGCGCTCCAGGTGCTCGCGCACGATTTCCTGGCGCTCCTGCTCGGCGGTGGTGCCCAGCAGCTGGTATTCCTGCTCGGTGCTGAGGCCGATGTGGTGAGCCACGTCGAACACCGTGAACGCGGGGTCGAGCTGGAGCAGCAGCTTGCGCAGGCCCAGCGCCTCGTAGAGCTGGCGCACCTGGCCGGCAATCGTGGCCCGCAGAGCCAGGTCGGGCTCGTCGTCCTGCACCACGTCTTCGACCTGGCCGGCGGCGTAGAGCTTGCCCGGGGCCTGGCGCAGAAATTTCTGGATTCGAAACACGCCGATAGCCTCGGTGCGAATGTCCATCTCGCCGCCCGCGTGCGTTTTCTCCACGCTCAGCAGGCGCATCTCGGTACCCAGCTCCTGCACCGCGTTGTGTAAGAACGGCGGAATGCCGAAGGTGAGGCCTTCGGTAAAGCAGTCGCGCACCAGTTCGCGGTAGCGCGGCTCGAAGATGTGCAGGTTGAGTTTCTCCCCCGGGAAAGCGACCAGGTTGAGCGGAAAGAGCGGAAGTAGACGCATAGTGAGCCAAGAATACAACGGCCGGGCAAATGTTTCGGGCCGGGCGCGTTTGGAGCCAGTTTAGAATAGCTCTTAATTTTGTGAATCCGCACGCCGCCGCAAACTTTCGGAAGTTGCCGGCGTTGTGGGTGCAGCGTATGAAATCGGTGGTTTCCTTTTTACTGGCCTGCCTGATGCTGGTCGGCAGCTTCATTCCGCAGAACGACCTGTCGGAGCTGAGCAAGCTGCCCCGGCTCGTGGAGCACTACCGCTTCCACCACTCGGTGGCGGGCGGCGGCTTGTCGGTGGTCCAGTTCCTGGCCGAGCACTACGGCTCGGGTACCAAGGAACACTTCGGCTGCACGTTTTCGGCCCGGCACCAGCAAGACCACCAGAGCTTGCCGCTGCACGGCCAGCACGAGTGCAGCCACCACGCGGCCCACTTTTTCCTGCCCGGGGCCACCGCGCTGGCCTGGGTTAGCCAACCCGTGCTGCCCGTCGGCCCGGAGTACCGGTCGGCCGCGCACGCCCGCGACCAGGACGGGGCCACCACGGCCCTATTGCAGCCGCCCCGAGCCTAGCCCCGCGCTGCCCCCGGGGGCAGTGTGCGCCTACTCGTAGCCAGGAAGTACGTTCCGCCGCCAGCCCGTGCGCTGCCGCGGCGGCTTCCCCGCACGTCGGCGCAACGAATTGGGCCAGGGCTGGCTTACCCCGCGGAGGCGGGGGGCCAGCCGGGCCGGTTTGCTAATTCTGGCTTTTTGGTGAGCCCCGCTTGTGGGTGTCCGCGCACCGCGCCGCTGGCGCGGCGTAGCGTGGCCCGCGCCGCCAAAGGCCGCATCCCTTCGTTTTCATGCTGGAAAAAATTATTGCGGCCAGCGTCCGCAACAAGCTGCTGGTGGCCTTGCTGCTGCTGGCCCTTATCGCCTGGGGTGGCTTCTCGGCGGCCAATCTGCCGCTCGACGCCATCCCCGACGTCACCAACAACCAAGTGCAGGTCATCACCCAAAGCCCGGCGCTGGCGGCGCAGGAGGTGGAGCAATTCATCACCGTGCCGCTGGAACTGCAACTGCGCACGGTGCCCGGCGTGACGGAAATCCGCTCCATCTCGCGCTTCGGGCTCTCGGTGATTACCGTCGTCTTCCCCGACGAGGTGAGTACCTACCAGACCCGCCAGCTCGTGGCCGAAAAGCTCAAGGCCGCCGAGGCCGACCTCGCCGCCGGGGCCGGCGTGCCCACGATGGCCCCCATCACCACCGGGCTGGGTGAAATCTACCAGTATAGTATCGCCGTGGCACCCGGCTACGAGAAGCAGTTCTCGCTGGCCCGCCTGCGCGACGTGCAAGACTGGCTCGTGAAGCGTCGGCTGGCCGGCGTGCCCGGCGTGGTCGACGTGAGCAGCTTCGGCGGCTACCTGCGCGAGTACGAGGTGGCCGTCGATCCCAATCGGTTGGCCGCCAACAACGTGACGATGGCCGAGCTTTACCAGGCTTTGCAGGACAACAACGCTAATACCGGCGGGGCTTACCTGGAGCGCGGCCCCAATGCCTACTTCATCCGGGGCGAGGGCCGGGCCGGCTCGCTGGCCGACCTGGGCGCGACGGTTATCAAGCAGGCTGCGCCGGGAGCGCCGCTGCTGGTGCGTGACGTGGCCACCGTGCGCATGGGCCACGCCGTGCGCTACGGGGCCATGACCCGCAACGGCCAGGGCGAAACCGTGGGCGGCGTGGTGCTCATGCTCAAGGGGGCCAGCTCCGAAAACACCATCAAGAACGTGAAGGCGCGGGTGGCCGAAATTCAGCAAACCCTCCCCAAGGGCTTGGTGATAACGCCCTTCCTCGACCGTACCAAGCTCATCGACAAAGCCATCGCCACCGTGGAGCACAACCTGGTGGAGGGCGGCGTCATCGTGCTGCTCGTGCTGCTGCTGTTGCTCGGCAACTGGCGGGCCGGCGTGGTGGTGGCCCTCATGATTCCGCTGTGCATGCTCTTCGCGCTGGGGCTGATGAGCTTGTTCGGCGTGTCGGCCAACCTCATGAGCCTGGGGGCACTCGACTTCGGCCTCATCGTGGACGGGGCGGTGATTATCGTGGAGGCCGTCATCTTCCACCTCGTGCACCAGCGCCAACAGGCGGCCCATGAAACGATGGACGACATCACCGAAAAGGCCGCCACGCGCCTCATGTCGTCGGCGTTGTTCGGGCAGCTCATCATCCTCATCGTGTACTTCCCCATTCTGTCGCTCACCGGCATTGAGGGCAAGATGTTCCGGCCGATGGCGCTTACCGTGAGCTTCGCCATCGTGGGGGCCATGCTGCTGTGCCTCACCTACGTGCCGGCCGCCACGGCCTGGGCGCTAAAGAAGGACATTAAGGAGGAGGGTACGCTGGCCGACCGCATCATGAAGTTTTTGCACCGGGGTTACGACCCCATCATCCGGGCGGCGCTGCGGGCGCGGGCGCTGGTGGTGGGCGGCGCGGTGGCGCTGCTGGTGCTGGCGGGCGTCATCTTCGCGGGTATGGGTGGCGAGTTTATTCCGCAGCTCGACGAGGGCGACTTTGCCCTGAACGTGGCGCTGGCCCCCGGCTCGTCGCTGAGCCAGACCGTGGCTACCAACACCAAGGTGCAGCAAATTCTGCTCAAGCAGTTTCCCGAAATCGAGCAGATTGTGGGTAAGAGCGGCACTTCCGAAATTCCGACCGATCCCATGTCGCTGGAAGACAGCGACGAGATGATTATTCTCAAAGACCACAGCCAGTGGACTTCGGCTGGTACCCGCGAGGAACTCGCGGCCAAGATGCAGGCCGCGCTGGCCAACGTGCCCGGCGTGAGTCTGGAGTTTCAGCAGCCCATTCAGATGCGCTTCAACGAGTTGATTTCGGGGGTGAAGTCCGACGTGAGCATCAAAATCTACGGCGACGACCTGGCCTTGCTGTATGAGAAAGCCAACCAGGCGGCCGACCTGATCCGGCCGCTGGCCGGCGTGGGTGACCTCAAAGTGGAGCAGATTGCGGCCCTGCCCCAGATGCGCGTGAGCTACAACCGCCAGAAGCTGGCTCAGTATGGCCTCAAGGTGAGCGATTTGAATATGCTGCTGCGCTCGTCCTTCGCCGGCGACGTGGCGGGGCAGGTGTACGAGGGCGAGCGCCGCTACGACCTCGTAGTGCGCCTCGACAGCCTGCACCGCGTCGGCCTGGCCAACCTGCAAGACCTGTACGTGGACGCGCCCGGCGGCCAGAAAATCCCGCTCGACGAGGTCGCCACCGTGGCCTACCACAACGCCCCCATTCAGATTTCGCGCGACGACGCTCGCCGCCGCATCAACATCGGCATCAACGTGCGGGGCCGCGACGTGCAGAGCCTGGTGGAAGAAATTCAGCAGAAGCTCGGGGCCAAGCTGCAACTGCCCAGCGGCTACACCATCACCTACGGCGGGCAGTTTGAAAACCTGACCCAGGCCAAGAAGCGGCTGGCCGTGGCCGTGCCGGTGTCGCTGCTGCTCATTTTTCTGCTGCTCTACCTCTCGTTCCGGTCGGTGAAGCAGGCGCTGCTCATTTTCACCGGCGTGCCGCTGGCCACCATCGGCGGCATCGTGGCGCTGTGGCTGCGCGGGATGCCGTTCAGCATCTCGGCCGGCGTGGGCTTCATCGCGCTCTTCGGGGTGGCGGTGCTCAACGGTATCGTACTGCTGGCCAGCCTCAACGAGCTGGCGGCCGAGGGCGTGGTCGCCGTGCGCGAGCGCGTGCTGCGAGCCACCGAGGAGCGGTTCCGGCCGGTTATCCTCACGGCTAGCGTGGCCTCGCTGGGCTTCCTGCCGATGGCGCTGAGCAAGTCGGCCGGGGCCGAGGTGCAAAAGCCGCTGGCTACGGTGGTAATCGGGGGGCTTATTTCGGCCACGCTGCTCACGCTCATCGTGTTGCCGGTGCTTTATTCGTTCTTTACGAAAGACGGCGAGCCCAATCCCAAGCAGGCCGCCGAAGCCGAAAAGCAAGCCCGGCAAGCCGCCGAAACTGGCCATACCCCGCCGCCCGCCGAAGTTGCCGCCCCCGCCGAGCCGGTGGTCGCCGGCCCCGCGCCGGTCGTAACGACGGCCGTGCTGCTGCTGGTGCTGCTCGGTGGGCTGGTCCGCCCGGCCCAGGCCCAGAACACGCTGGCTTCTACCGCCGGCCAGCCCATGAGCCTGGGCCAGGCCCTGCAAACGGCCGGCGGCCAGAACCTGTCGCTCCAAACCGCCGGCCTGCAAATCGAGCAGCAGCGCGCCCTCAACCGTAGCGGCTACGACGTGCCCCGCACGGTGCTCGACTACCAGTACGGCCAGATTTCCGGCCCGCTTACCGACCAGAGCTTCAACGTCATCCAGCAAACGGCCCTGCCCAACGTGTACGCCGCCCAGCGCCGCCTGCTGCAAACCCAGGCCCTCACGGCCGAGCAGCGCGCCCGCCAACAGCGTCGCGACGTGGCCCAGGTGATCCGCAGCGACTACTACCAGCTGCTCGTGGCCTACCGCCGCGCTGCCCTGCTGCGCCGGCAGGATAGCCTCTACCGCCGGGCCGCCCGGGCGGCCCGCGTGCGCTACCCAGTGGGCGAAACCAACCGCCAGGAGCAGGTGTCGGCCGAGGCCCGCAGTCTCGAATTGCGCAATCGGCTGGCTACCCTGCGGGTGGATATCGCCGTGCTGGAGCGCCAACTCGGCCAACTGCTGGGCAGCACCCAGCCCGCCCGCTTCGACACCACCGCCAGCCCCGTGGCCCCGCTGGCCGCCGCTGATACGCTGGCCCTCTCGCCCGACTCGAACCCCCAGCTGGGCTTGCTGCGCCAGCAGGCGGCCGTGAGCCAGCAGCAGATTAAAGTGGAAAGTCTGCGCCGCCTGCCCGACGTGCGGGTGGGCTATTTCAACCAGAGCATCAACCAGGAGAAAGGCTTCCAGGTGCTGCAAGCGGGCCTGGCCGTACCGCTGCTCGGCGGCGTGCAGAAGGCCCGCCTGGCCGCCGCCCGCCTCGGCCAGCAGGTGGCCGACCAGCAGCTCACCTACGCCCAAAGCCAGCTCGGCACCCAGCTCGGCAGCTTGCGCCAGCAGCTCGCCCGCGCCCGCGCCTCGCTCGACTACTACGAGAAAACGGCCCTGCCCCAGGCCCGGCTCATCCTCAGCACGGCCGAGAAAAGCTTCCGTGCCGGCGACATCGAGTACGTCGAATACGTGGTGAATACCCAGCCCGCTTGGCAGATCCAGGAGAGCTACCTCGACCAGGTGCGCCAGTACGACGAGCTAGTGGTAAGCCTGCTGGCCCTCACGGGAGCCGACGAGCCGCGAGCTAAGTAAATGAGTAGCCAGGCGACATAAGTAAGTAAAATTCAGAATCTGACCTAATGCACCTTAATCTAAAGCTTCATGCGCTGGTGGGCTCCGTCGCCCTGCTGGCGGCCTGCCACTCCAAGCCCGATGCGGCCGCTGGCCAACCCGCCGCGCCCGCGCCGGCCGCTGCCGCAGCTCCGACCAGCGGAGCCGCCAACCAGGTAGCCGTGAGCCCCGCCCAGGCCCAGGCGGCAGGCATCGCGATTGGCAGCTTCGAGCGCCAGAACATGACCACCGAAGTGCAGGCCAACGGCTCGGTAGAAGTACCACCGCAAAACCGGGTATCCATCACGGCCATCCAGGGGGGCTACGTGCAGTCGGTGGCCGTGCTGGCCGGCGAGCGCGTGGCGGCCGGGTCGGTGGTAGCGACCCTGCGCTCGCCCGAGTACCTGGCTATGCAGCAGGCTTACTTGCAAAGCAAGGCCCGCGTGCGCTTCCTGGCCGAAGAGCTGGAGCGCCAGCGCATCCTCGACGTGGAGGACGTGGGGGCCAAACGGAAGCTTCAGCAGGCCCGTGCCGACTACGCCACTGAGCAGGCCACGCTACGCACCACCGCCGCTCAATTGCGGCTGCTGGGCATCTCGCTGGCCCGCCTCGACGCGGGTACCATCGTGAGCAGCGTGCCGCTCACCACGCCCATCGCCGGCTACGTGAAGGCCGTCAACATCAACCCCGGCCAGTACGTGAACCCCCAGGACGTGCTGGTAGAAGTCCTCAACCGCGACGACCTGCACCTCGAATTGAAAGTCTTCGAGAAGGACGTGGCCAAGGTGAAGGTGGGCCAGAAAATTTTGTTCAAAGTGCAAAACGCCGGCCGTGACGAGGAGCTGACGGCCCGCGTATTCCTGGTCGGGCAGGCCTTCGACGACGACGCCCGCACCGTGCGCGTGCACGCCCACCTTGAGCCCGAGCGGCGCGACCTGCTGCCCGGCCAGTTCGTGGCCGCCCGCATCCAGACGGCCGGGGCGCGGGTGCGGACGCTGCCCGAAACCGCCCTCATCCAAGCCGGCGACCTGAGCTATATTTTTCAGCGGGTCGGTACCGATTCGGGTCGCGCTGTCTTTCGCCGGGTGCAGGTGCGCGCCGGCCAGCCCCAGCACGGCGACGTGGCCATCACCGTGCTCGACCCGCTGCCCGATACCACCCAGCTCGTACGCAAGGGCGCTTACTTCCTCGATGCCGAGCTGCGCAAGGGCGCGGATGCCGAGTAGCGGCGTCAGGATTGCTTCAGTATTTGCACTGAACTTGCTCTATTATTTTGTAACACCAAGCTCCAGCTTGGTGAGGCATTTGGCGAGCGTACCCAAACGCCTCACCAAGCTGGAGCTTGGCGTTACACCATCCGGCGCTTTTTACGAGCAAGGGCAACGTAGTTGAGCCTGGTTTTTTAAGCAGATCTTAAGCACAGTTCTCAGCGCAGTTGCGTTAAAGGCCAATTAGTATTGTCTTATGCATTCCGTAGCTCTGCGTGGCGCCGTACTGGCGCTCAGTTCCTTCTCGTGGGCGCAGGCCCAAACCAGCCCGGCCCCGAGCAGTACGCTCACCTGGGCCGATTCCCTGCCCGCCGCCCTGGCCCAGGCCAAAGCCAGCCAGAAGCCGGTGCTGGCCGTGTTCTCGGGCTCCGATTGGTGCAAGCCCTGCATGCAGCTCAAGCAGGAAGTATTCGACCAGCCCGAGTTTGCGCGGTTTGCCCAGGATAAATTTGTGCTGGCCCGCTTCGACTTCCCCCGCAACAAGAAGAACGCGCTATCCAAAGAGCAAACCAAGCAGAGCGAGGAAGCTGCCGCTCAGCTCAATAAAGAGGGCGCGTTCCCGGCCGTGGTACTGCTCTCGCCCGAGGGCAAGGTACTGGCCCGCACCGGCTACCGCCCCGGCGGCGCGGCGGCCTACGACGCCTACCTGACCCAGCTGCTCGCCAAGCAATGAGTCGCCCCGCGCCAAAATTCCGGCTACTCGCTGGCTGGCAAAAGAGGGGAGGCGGCTGGCTCGTCGGCCTGTTACTGGTGCTGGGTACGGGCTGGCTGGCCGCCCGGCCGCTGGCCCCGCCCCGCGCCCGCGCCTACACTCGCTCGGCTCACCTGATGGGCTCGGCCTTCACGTTCACGGCTGTATCGGCCGACGACTCGCTGGCCTGGCGGGCCCTACGTGCCGGCCTGCGCGAAGCCCAGCGCATCGATCACCTGTGCTCGTACTGGGATTCGACCTCGCAGGTGGTGAAAATCAACCGGCTGGCGGGGATCCGGCCCGTAGTGGTCGACCAGGAAGTGTACGATCTCATCGAGCGCACGCTCAAAATCTCGCGGCTCAGCGGCGGGGCGTTTGACGTCACCTTTGCCAGCGGCGACAAGATTTATAAATTCGATAAGCAGGCCCACGCCAGCCTGCCCGACTCGGCCACGGTGCGCCGCTCGGTGCAGCGTATCGGCTGGCAAAAGGTGCGGCTCGACCCCGCCGCGCACAGCGTATTTCTGCCCGAGAAGGGGATGCGCATCAACCTGGCGGGCATTCTGCAAGGCTACGGCGTGCGCCGTGCCGCCGAAACTATGAAGCAGCTGGGCATTGCGGCCGGGCTTATCAACGGCTCGGGCGACGTGTACTGCTGGGGCCGGCAGCCCGACGGCAGCGGCTGGCGCATCGCCATCGGCGACCCGGCCCGGCCGCACACCGTATCGTCGTGGCTCACGGTGAGCGACTTGGCGGTAGTGACGGCCGGCAACTACGAGCAGTATTTTACGGTGGGTGGCCGCTACTACGGCCACATCATCAACCCCCACACCGGCTACCCGGCCACCGGCCTGCGCTCGGTCACCATCATCTGCCCCGACGTGGAGCTGGCCGACGCCCTCGACGACGCCGTATTCGTGCTCGGTCCGGTAGAGGGGCTGGCCCTCATCAACAAGCTGAAGGGCGTAAATGCCACCGTTATCACTGACGACGGCCAAACGCTGGTTTCCAAAGGTATGCAGCTTAATCCTTACCACAGCGCAGCTCCCGCTACGGCCGCGCCGCGCCCCTCTACGCCATGAGAATATTCCCGTTTTTCCGGCCCCTTGCCCTGGGCCTGCTGCTGACCGGTACTGCCGCGCTGCCCGGCTGCGTGTCGGTCGCCGCTTACCAGAAAGCCTACCTCAACGATGAGGACATGAAGCTGGCAACCAAGAAAGTCGAAACCCCGGAAGTCAACTTCGAAAGCTACCGCGAAGGCGCGGGCGGGGCTAACGGGGGCAAGGTGGGCGGCGGCTGCGGCTGCAATTAATGAACCGGCGTTTTAAGCATAGCGCGTGAAAAATACCTTACTCCTCGGCCTGACCCTGGCCGCCCCGCTCGGTGCCCTGGCGCAGGCCACGCCCACGCCCAACCGCCTCGACGGTTCCGGCCCGCCCCCCAGCGCGGCGCAGCTGCCCGCGCCCGCCCGCTACGGCGAAACGGAAGTCGATATCCTGGGCAGCTACTACCAGCAAAACGGCGACCACTCGGCCGTGGAAGGCGGCATTGGCAGCCAGCACCTGACCGACGTGGCCCCGACTATCCTGCTCAACGTGCCGCTCGACTCGACCACCCGCCTGGCGGCCAACGTGGGCATCGACTACTACGCCTCGGCGTCCTCCGACAAAATCGACCAGGTGATGTCGTCGCCCTCGGCCTCCGACGTGCGCTACCACGCCGACTTTGGTCTCTCGCACATTCTAGCCGACAAGCTCACCACGCTGGGCCTGGGCGCGGGCGTATCGAAGGAATACGATTACTTGTCCTTCAACCTCGTGGGCTCCTGGGCCCGCACCTCGGCCGATGGCAACCGGCAGTTCAGCGCCAGCGGCCAGGTCTTCCTCGATAAAATCAAGCTCATCACGCCCGCCGAGCTGCGTGTGGGCGGCACCCGCAACAAAAACTACGGTTCCGACAACCGCCAGAGCTTCACGCTCTCGCTCGTGTACGCGCAGGTGCTCAGCAAGCGCCTGCAAGCCGCCCTGGGCTTCGAGCCCGTGGTGCAGCGCGGGCTGCTGAGCACGCCGTTTCAGCGAGTGTATTTCTTTGATAGCAGCCCGGCGCTGGGGGTGCCCGGTACGCTGGGTACTGCCCGGGCCGAGGTACTGCCGCGCCTGCGCTACAAGTACCCCGCCAGCCTGCGCCTCACGTACTACGCCACCGACCTGGTGCAGCTGCGCGGCTTCTACCGCTTCTACAACGACAACTTCGGCATCCGGGCGCACACGATGGAGCTGGAGGCGCCGGTGAAGGTGACGGCTTTCTTCACGCTGTATCCCTTCTACCGCTACCACACCCAAACGGCCGCCGACTACTTCGCGCCCTACTTGGCCCACTCCGTCACCGACGAGTACTACACTTCCGACTTCGACCTATCGGCCTTCTCGGCCAACAAGCTGGGGCTGGGTTTGCGCTACGCCCCGCTCTACGGCCTGGGCCGCTTCAAAACGCCTTTTGGCCGCCGCATTACCAAGTTCAAATCCCTGGACGTGCGCTATGGCTACTACCGCCAGAGCACCGGCCTCACGGCCAACGTAGTCAGCGCCGACCTGTCGTTTGTAATGCCGTGAGGGGAAGCTGTGAATTAGGAGTTGACTTGTTTTACTGCCTATTCTTAAAGCGGCAGCCGCCCAAGCGTCTCTATTCTTAAAAACTTACAACAGCTACACATCCCGTCCGTCATGCTGAGCTTGCGAAGCATCTTGTCACCGCTGGGTTGGTTAGCCCGACGTGGTAAGATGCTTCGCAAGCTCAGCATGA
>CAJYVK010000011.1 GCA_913778455.1 uncultured Hymenobacter sp.
TATTTGGCAGGTTGCCGAAAGAAACCATGGGCCGCGCCCCGAAAGCCGAGCCCAGTAGTCTTAACTGAAATTTCGCTGTAGGGCTGCTAGCTACTGCTGCGAAATTTTCTTATCTTTGCGGCCCCAAGTTGTGGGCCAATTACAACCAAATGAATACTGACCCGATTGCTGATTACCTGACCCGGTTGCGCAACGCCATCAAGGCGAACCACCGGGTAGTGGAAATCCCGGCCAGCAACATCAAAAAGGAAATCACGAAAGTGCTCTATCACAAGGGCTACATTCAGAGCTACCGTTTTGATGATACCTCGGCACAAGGCGTGATTAAAATCGCCCTCAAGTACAACCCCACCACCAAAGCCCCGGCTATCACCAAGCTGGAGCGGGTGAGCACTCCCGGCCTGCGCCAGTATCGGCACGTCGAGAACCTGCCCCGCGTACTGAGCGGCCTGGGCGTTGCCATCCTGTCGACCTCGAAAGGGGTAATGACCGAAAAGGAGGCCAAAAACGAGAACGTGGGCGGCGAGGTGCTGTGCTACGTGTACTAACCTGCTAAGCACTAGTATCTATATGTCCCGCATTGGTAAACTGCCGATTAGCCTGCCCAGCGGTGTGCAGGTTTCGGTCGACAACGACAACACCGTAACGGTGAAAGGCCCCAAGGGCTCGCTGACCCAGCAGGTAGACCGTGACATCACGGTTGCTACCGAAGATGGCAGCGTGGTGGTAACCCGCCCTACCGACCAGAAGCGCCACAAGGCCATGCACGGCCTCTACCGCGCCCTGCTCAACAATATGATTACCGGCGTAAGCGCTGGCTACGAGCACAAGCTTGAGCTGGTAGGCGTAGGTTACAAGGCGGCCCTCAACGGCAAGGCCCTGGAACTGTCGCTCGGCTACTCGCACAACGTGTACTTGGCCCTGCCGCCCGAAGTATCGGCTACCGCCGTTACCGAAAAAGGTAAGAACCCCATCGTTACCCTGACCAGCATCGACAAACAGCTTGTCGGCCAGGTAGCCGCCAAAATCCGCTCGCTGCGCAAAGTGGAGCCCTACAAAGGCAAAGGTGTTCGCTTCGTGGGTGAAATCGTTCGTCGTAAAGCCGGCAAGACTGCCGCTAAAAAGTAATCTAGTATCATGGCTTTCGATAAAGCATCCCGCCGGAAGCGCATTCAGCGCATCATCCGCACGAAAGTGTCCGGCACTCCGGAGCGCCCGCGCCTGTCGGTGTTCCGCTCCAATACGGGCATCTACGCCCAGATTATCGACGACACGGCTGGCCGCACCCTGGCTGCCGCTTCGTCGAAGAAGGTAACCGTCGAAGGTGGTAACGGTGTGGCCCTGGCCGCTGCCGTAGGCCGCGAAATCGCCGCCAAGGCGCAAGAGGCTGGCATTACCAAAGTAGTATTCGACCGCTCGGGCTACCTCTATCACGGTCGCGTTAAATCATTGGCAGAAGGAGCCCGCGAAGGCGGCCTCAATTTCTAAGGCATCATGGCAGAGTATAACAACAACAACCGTGGTGGCGGTGCCGGTGGCAACGACCGTGGGGGTAACAACCGGGGCGGCAACGACCGTCGCGGCAACGACCGCGGTGGCCGCGGCAACAACAACGACGGCGCCGTGCAAGGCGACTCGGATTTCAAAGAGAAAGTAGTAGCCATCAACCGCGTAGCCAAAGTGGTGAAAGGTGGTCGTCGCTTCAGCTTCTCGGCTATCGTAGTGGTAGGCGACGGCAAAGGCAACGTGGGCTACGGCCTGGGCAAAGCCAACGAGGTAACCGACGCCATTGCCAAGGGCATTGACGACGCTCGCAAAAACGTGGTAAAAGTGCCCCTCTACAAGCACACCGTTCCCCACGTAATGGAAGGCCGCTACGGTGGAGGTTTCGTACTCGTGCAGCCCGCCGCGGCTGGTACGGGCGTAATCGCCGGTGGTGCCATGCGTGCCGTATTCGAATCGGCTGGTATCAAAGACGTACTCGCTAAGTCGAAAGGCTCGTCGAACCCCCACAACGTAGTAAAGGCTACCTTTGCTGCCCTCGCCAAAATGCGCGACCCGATGCAAATCGCTCAGGCGCGTGGCATTTCTCTCGCTCGCGTTTTTAACGGTTAATTGACCATGCCACAGATTCAAGTAAAGCTCGTGCGCAGCGCCATCGACCGCCCCGAGCGTCAGAAGCGCACCGTGCAGGCCCTCGGCCTGAATAAATTGAACAGCACCGCTACCCACGAAGCCAATCCCAGCGTTCTGGGCATGGTGAACGCTGTGAAGCACCTGCTGGAAGTAACCGAACTGTAAGCGTTTATCCCAGTCATGAATCTCTCTAATCTCAGACCCGCTGCCGGCTCCACGCGCAACAACAAGCGCCTTGGTCGCGGTGAAGGTTCGGGCGGCGGTGGTACCGCTACCCGTGGCCACAAGGGTGCCAAGTCGCGCTCGGGCTACTCGCGCAAGTCGGGCTTCGAAGGCGGTCAAATGCCGCTTCAGCGCCGCGTGCCTAAATTTGGTTTCAAGAACATCAACCGCGTTGAGTACAAGGGCATCAACCTGGACGTGCTCCAGAGCCTGTTCGAAGCCAACAACTCGGCCACGATGGCGGCTGGCTACTTCTCCGAAGCTGGCTTGGCGTCGAAGAATGCCAAAATCAAAGTTCTCGGCCGTGGCGAACTCAACGCCGCTATCGAGGTACACGCCCACGCTTTCTCGAAGACGGCCATTGAGGCTATCGAAAAGGCCGGTGGCAAAGTAGTTACGCTGTAGCTTATATTGTTATCGACTAGCAATGAATAAGTTTATCAACACGATAAAAAATATTTTTGCGATTGAGGATCTGCGTACGCGGATCCTCAATACGCTATTTTTCATTGCTATCTACCGGCTGGGCTGCTACGTAGTCCTACCCGGTGTAGACGCCACGCAGCTGAAGCAAGGCACCGGCGGCGTATTCGGCATTCTGGATACGCTGCTCGGTGGGGCGTTTAGCCATGCTTCTATCTTCGCGCTGGGCATCATGCCGTACATCTCGGCCTCTATCGTGCTGCAACTGCTCACGATTGCCGTGCCGTACTTCCAGAAGCTGCAAAAAGAAGGCGAGTCGGGCCGGAAGAAAATCAATCAGTACACCCGCGTGCTCACCATCCCGATCGTGATGGCGCAGTCCGTGGGTTTCCTGGCCACGATTAACGCCGAGGCTATTATCAACCCCGGTACCTTCTTCACCATCTCGACTATGCTCATCATCACGGCTGGCACGCTGTTTTGCATGTGGTTGGGCGAGAAAATCACCGACAAGGGCATCGGCAACGGTATCTCCATGATTATCATGATTGGTATCGTATCGCGTCTGCCCGGTGCGTTGATTGAGGAAGCCGGTGCTAAAGGCATCAACAAGTCGTTGGTTTTCCTGCTGGAGCTCGTCGTGCTGTTCCTCGTGGTAATGGCGGTTATCGTGCTCACGCAGGCCGTACGCCGCATCCCGGTGCAGTACGCCAAGCAGGTAGGCGGTGCCACGCAACTCGATGCCCAGCGTCAGTTCATCCCGCTGAAAGTCAACGCGGCTGGCGTTATGCCCATCATCTTCGCCCAGTCGTTGATGTTCGTGCCTAGCATCGCCGCTTCGGCCTGGGATAAGAACAGCGAGCTGGCAGCCAACATTGCCACTTACTTCTCACCGCAGCACTGGGTATACAATACCGTGTTTGCGTTGCTGATTATCATTTTCACTTACTTCTACACGGCCATCAGCGTCAACCCCAACCAGATTGCGGACGACCTGAAGCGCAGTGGTGGTTTCGTGCCGGGCGTGAAGCCGGGTCGGGATACTTCCGAATTCATAGACGAAATTCTTACCCGCGTAACCCTGCCGGGTGCCGTGGCGCTGGCCCTGATTGCCGTTTTCCCAACTCTCGCCTCTGAGTTAGGCGTTACGCGTGGCCTGTCCCTGTTCTACGGCGGTACGTCGCTCATCATCATGGTGGGGGTTGTGCTGGATACGCTGAACCAGGTGGAAAGCTACCTGCTGATGCGTCACTACGATGGCATGATGAAGTCGGGCAAGCTGCGTGGTCGCCCCTCGCAGCCGGTAGCCATCGCTTCGTAAACAGAGAGCATGGCAACTGGTACCATTCAGTATAAAACTGAAGAAGAAATAGATTTAATGCGTGCTGCCGGGCAACTGCTGGCACGCGCCCACGGCGAGGTAGCTGCGCTGGTGCGGGTAGGAGCCACGACGCGGCAGCTAGACCGCCGCGCCGAGGAGTTCATCCGCGACCACGGGGCTACCCCTTCGTTCAAAGGACTATACGGTTTTCCGTACAGCTGCTGCTTGAGCCCTAACTCGGTAGTAGTGCACGGATTCGCTACGGATGAACCGCTGCAAAGCGGGGATATTCTGACGGTGGACTGCGGGGTATTCCTCAATGGCTACCACGCCGATAGTGCCTATACTTACCCAATCGGGGAGGTGGCGCCGGAGGTGCAGCAACTGCTGGATGAAACTAAAGCTTCGCTGTACAAAGGCATTGAGCAAGCGATAGTCGGCAACCGCGTTGGCGACATCAGCTACGCCATTCAGAACTACGTGTCCCCGAAAGGCTACGGCGTAGTTCGCGAATTGGTTGGTCACGGGGTAGGAGCCAAGCTACACGAAAAACCCGAGGTGCCGAACTACGGCAAGCGGGGTTCGGGGCCGCTGCTGCAAACCGGTATGACGCTCGCCATCGAACCGATGATTACCCTCGGCAAAAAAGATGTGGTGCAGGAAAAGGATGGTTGGACCATCCGCACCCGCGATAAGAAGCCAGCGGCGCACTTTGAGCACACCGTTGTTGTTAGAAAAGATAAGGCAGAGATTCTGACCTCCTTTGACTACATAGAAAAAGCACTGCAATAGCCCTTATGGCAAAACAAGCCTCCATCGAGCAGGACGGTACCATCCTCGAAGCCCTTTCCAACGCCATGTTTCGCGTGGAATTGGAAAATGGCCACCAGCTGATTGCCCACATCTCGGGTAAGATGCGGATGCACTACATCAAGATTCTGCCCGGCGACAAGGTAAAGCTCGAAATGTCGCCCTACGACTTGTCGAAAGGCCGCATCAAGTATCGTTATAAGTAATTTTTTTCGTTCTCTTCAAGGTCATGAAAGTAAAAACTTCGGTGAAGAAACGTAGCGTTGATTGCAAAATCATCCGTCGCAACGGCAAGCTCTACGTTATCAATAAGAAGAACCCCCGCTTCAAGCAGCGTCAGGGCTAAATCAATTTTCAGAAACCCGGAGCCTTGGGTACTGGTTGGGTTGAACTTTTCTTCAACGCACCGCCTTCCAAGCCGCTGCCGGGCTTTCTGGTCCGCAAACATCTAACCAACCAATATGGCTCGTATCGCAGGGGTTGACATCCCGGACAACAAGCGCGGCGAAATCGCCCTGACTTACATTTTCGGCATTGGCCGGAGCAACTCGGTTAAAATCCTCACCAAGGCTGGTATCGATACCAACAAGAAAGTGAAGGACTGGACCGAAGCTGAAGCTGGTGAGGTTCGCGCCATCATCGCCGCTGAGCATAAGACCGAAGGCGTACTGCGCTCGGAGATTCAGCTCAACATCAAGCGTCTGATGGACATTGGCTGCTACCGCGGCCTGCGTCACCGTAAAGGCCTGCCCGTGCGCGGCCAGCACACCAAAAACAACTCGCGTACCCGCAAGGGCAAGCGCAAGACTGTTGCTGGTAAGAAGAAAGCAACGAAATAACTCATAGCGGCAATCAGTCCCTTTGGGTAATTATGAATTAGAAATTAAAAATTATGAGTTCTTGCTTCCAGCTTAATTCATAATTTTTGATTCATAATTTTTAATTGGCCAAGCGGGCCTAACACCTGCCGCGTTTACAGCGATAACCAAATGGCACAAAAAAGAAAAGACAAAGCCAAGAAGCGGCTTGTCGTGGTGGAGCAGGTGGGCCAGGTCCACATCCGCGCCTCCTTCAACAACATTATCATCTCGGTAACCAACTCGAACGGCCAGGTTATTTCCTGGGCTTCGGCGGGTAAAATGGGCTTCCGGGGCTCGAAGAAAAACACGCCTTACGCTGCTCAGATGGCAGCTAGCGACTGCGGCAAAGTAGCCCACGACCTGGGTATGCGCAAAGCCGAAGTGTTCGTGAAAGGCCCGGGCGCTGGCCGCGAGTCGGCAATCCGCGCGCTCGGTAACGTTGGTATCGAAGTGACGACCATCCGCGACGTGACGCCGCTGCCGCACAACGGCTGCCGCCCGCCCAAGCGTCGCCGCGTTTGATTTTTTACTTCTGATATTTTTCTAAAATGGCACGTTATACTGGCCCTACCGCCAAAATCGCCCGTCGCTTTTCGGAGCCGATTTTCGGCCCGAGCAAAGCGCTCAACAAAAAGAACTACCCCCCCGGCCAGCACGGCCGTGGCCGCCGCAAAAAGCAGTCGGAATATGCTGTCCAGCTGATGGAGAAGCAGAAGGTGAAATACCTGTACGGCGTGCTCGAAAAGCAGTTTGAGAACTTGTTCCACAAAGCAGCAGTACTGCCCGGCATTACCGGCGACAACCTGCTCGGCCTGCTGGAATCGCGTCTCGACAACGTAGTATACCGTTTGGGCATCGCTGGCACCCGCCGCGCTGCTCGCCAGCTGGTATCGCACAAGCACATCACCGTAAACGGTGAAGTAGTAAACATCCCTTCGTACAAACTGCGTGCTGGCGACCAAGTTGGCGTACGTGAGAAGTCGAAGTCGCTCGAAGCTATCACGACCTCGCTGACCGTGCGTAACGCTCGTCAGTTCTCGTGGCTGGAGTGGGATGGCAAAGAAATGGTGGGCAAATTCACCAACATGCCGTCGCGTGACCTGATTCCGGAAAAAATCACGGAGCAGCTCATCGTCGAATTGTATTCGAAGTAATAATGGCACCCTGGTGCGGCCCGGACTTAGTTCGGGCCGCATTTGTGCTAAGCCGGTTTCGCTGCTTCAGCTTCGAGTAGAAACGTGAAGTACAGCGGCACGAAAAAGAGCCTCCCGGGGTTCTGGTTGGCTGCCAACTACTAAGCAAGCTTTTGGCTTGCTTTTCCTGTTACATAATTAACTGCCCCCAAATATGTCAATCTTAGCTTTTCAGATGCCGGAGAAGGTGGTAATGGAGAAATCCGACGACTTCACCGGAACGTTTGAATTCAAGCCTCTGGAGAAGGGCTACGGCGTTACGATTGGGAACGCGCTGCGGCGTATTCTGCTCTCGTCGCTGGAGGGCTTCGCCATTACGTCGGTGCGCACGACTTCGGTGCTGCACGAGTTCTCGACGATTGATGGGGTGATCGAGGACATGTCCGAAATCATCCTTAACCTCAAGCAGGTGCGCTTCAAGAAAATTAGCGATGCCATTGAGGACAAGATTACGGTGCGCGTGAGTGGCCAGGACACTTTCACGGCCGGCGACATTGGCAAGTTTGCCGTGGGCTTCCAGATTCTGAACCCGAAGCTGGTTATCTGCAACCTCGATCCGGCCAAGGAGCTGGAGTTTGAGTTGACGGTAGCCCGTGGCCGTGGCTACGTACCCGCCGACGAGAACAAGCCCGCCGACCAGGTTTTTGGGCAGATTGCCATCGATGCTATTTACACGCCCATCAAGAACGTGAAATACAGCATCGAGAATACCCGCGTAGAGCAGAAGACCGACTACGAGCGTCTGCTGATTGAAATCTCGACCGACGGCTCGATTCACCCCGAGGAAGCGCTGAAAGGTGCGGCCAATATCCTCATTCAGCACTTCATGCTGTTCTCGGACAGCACGATGCAGCTGAGCGGCAACCGCCCGGCCGCCGCCGAGCCGATTGACGAGGAAACCCTCGCTATGCGCAAAGTCCTCAAGACTTCGCTCGGCGAGATGGACCTCTCGGTACGTGCCTACAACTGCCTGAAGGCGGCCGACATCAAGACGCTGGGCGAGCTAGTTCAGCTCGACATGGCCGACATGATGAAGTTCCGCAACTTCGGTAAGAAGAGCCTCACCGAGCTGGAAAACCTGGTGGAAGAGAAAGGCCTGCACTTTGGCATGGACCTGAGCAAATACCGTCTGGACGAAGACTAGACAACTAGCTAAGGGCTGATTGGTGCGTTATTTTCCGAAATAACTTGCTGGTCAGCCCTTAACTTTGCCTTAAATTTTGCTGGTTAATTAACTATTGGTAATCAGCTAACAAGTAATAATTTTTATTCAACCCGCTACGCCCTAGGGATTAGGGTTCTAATGAGGTTCTAGCGACCCGCCGTGGTCCTGGTCCGCAAGCGTAGTACTTACCCAACTTGTCCGATGCGACACGGTAAAAAAATCAACCACTTGGGGCGTACCGCCTCCCACCGCAACGCGATGCTGTCGAACATGGCTTCGTCGCTCATCCTCCACAAGCGCGTAACGACGACGGTAGCCAAGGCTAAAGCTCTGCGCCAGTTTGTAGAGCCGCTGCTGACGAAGTCGAAAGACGACACCACGCACTCGCGCCGCACCGTATTCGCTACCCTGCAAAACAAGGAGAGCGTGAAGGAGTTGTACGGTGAAGTGGCTGGCCGCATTGCCAACCGTCCTGGTGGCTACACTCGCATTCTGAAGCTGAGCGCTACCCGCGCCGGTGACAATGCCGACATGTGCATCATCGAACTGGTAGACTTCAACGAGACCCTGCTCGAAGCTAAAAACGCTGCTGAAGCCAAAACGACGACCACGCGCCGCTCGCGCCGTCGGGGTGGCAAGGCTGAAGCTCCCGCTACCGCTGCTAGCACGACTGAAACCGCTCCGGCCGATACCCCCACCGAAACGCTGGTAAACGGCGAAACGCGTGAGGAAGCCGAGAAGCGTCACGAAGACGAAGGCGCTGCTGAGTAAGCAGCCCTGGCAACAAGTAGAAAAAGGAGGTTCACCGCTGGGTGGGCCTCCTTTTTTTGTGTTGATTGGCCGCTGTAATTACTTCGTTAAGGGAGTTAATTAATGAACTAGTTCAACTAACCCATCTGTCATGCCGAGCCCGCGAAGCATCTTGCTCGCTTCATCCAGCGGTGCGAGCAAGATGCTTCGCGGGCTCAGCATGACAGATGGGTCAATTACGTGGGGGTTCTTTAGTAGTTTCTGGAGCTAAAAAGACGTTTAGCGGCAACTGTGGGCGGCGCAAATAGTATGAGGCAAAGATGTGAGTCCGCAGGGGCTTACGGGGCGACAAAGCTCTTGGGGCCGCAGTGTGCCAGGGGCCAGCCAATGGCTTGAACTCAACGTACTATTATGCAGGAACAGCGACGCTTGGCGGAGGCTAATAACCAAACCGCAGCTTGGAGAAAATTTGGTCCTTACCTGACTGAGCGACAGTGGGGTACGGTGCGCGAGGACTACAGCCCCCACGGCAATGCCTGGGACTATGTGACGCACGACATGGCCCGCTCCTACGCGTACCGTTGGGGGGAGGAGGGTCTCGCGGGCATCAGCGACGACCAGCAGCGGCTATGCTTTGCCGTGGCGCTGTGGAACGAAGCCGACAACCAATTGAAGGAGCGGCTGTTCGGCCTAACCAATGGCCAGGGTAACCACGGCGAGGATGTGAAGGAGCAGTACTACTACCTCGATAGTACGCCCACGCATTCCTACATGAAAATGCTGTACAAGTATCCACAGCGGGCATTTCCCTACAAGGAGCTGCGGGAGGAAAACGCTCGGCGCACCAAGCTGGATCCAGAGTATGAACTGCTGGATACGGGCATTTTTGATGAGAGCCGTTATTTCGACGTTTTCATCGAGTATGCCAAGGCTGGGCCGGACGACCTGCTCATTCGCATCACGGCGCACAACCGGGGGCCGGTCGCCGCGCCGTTGCACGTGCTACCGCAGCTGTGGTTTCGCAATACCTGGGCCTGGGGTTATGACGACCGCCGGCCGGTGGTGCGGGCGGCGGGTACCGATGCGATGGAGGCCAGCCACCACGCATTGGGCCAGTACCAGCTCTACTGTGAGCAAGCTGAGGAATTGCTTTTCTGCGAAAACGAAACAAACGGTACCCGCTTCAAGAAAAAGCTGTTTGCTGGCCTGCCGGTGGGGGAAACTTATTTCAAGGACGGCATCAATAACTACGTAGTCAAGGAGAAGAAAAAGGCGGTGAACCCCGCGAAAAGCGGTACCAAGGCCGCGGCTCACTACGCGTTTGACATCGCGCCCGGCGAGGCGCAGGTGGTGCGTCTGCGCCTCAGCCAGCCCGCGCACGAAACACCGTTTGCGGATTTCGACCAGATTTTCGCAGAGCGCCAGCAGGAGGCCGACGTATTCTATGAGTGCGTGCAGGAGGGCGTGACCGCCCCCGACGCCCGCCAGGTGCAGCGCCAAGCCTTCGCGGGGATGCTCTGGAGCAAGCAGTACTATTACTACGACGTGAGCCAGTGGCTCGACGGCGACCCTAAGCGCCCGGCCCCGGGTGGCGACCGCCTCACGGGCCGCAACTCAACGTGGCGACACCTGCACAACGCCGACATCATCTCGATGCCCGACAAGTGGGAATACCCGTGGTACGCGGCCTGGGATTTGGCTTTCCATTGCCTGCCGCTGGCCATGCTCGACGCCAGCTTTGCCAAGCACCAGCTGCGACTGCTCACCCAGGACGGCTACCTGCACCCCAACGGGCAGATGCCGGCTTACGAGTGGAAATTCGAGGACGTAAATGCTCCGGTGCACGCCTGGGCCACCTGGCGCGTGTACCAGATGGACCGCAAGCTCAACGGGGGCACCGGTGACGCCGTGTTTCTGGAAGCTGTGTTTCAGAAACTCGTACTGACGTTTATGGGGTGGGTGAACCGCAAGGACCGCGACGAGCGCAACATCTTCGAGGGCGGCTTTTTGGGAATGGACAACATTGGGGTATTCGACCGCTCGGCGCCGCTGCCCACGGGCGGTAAAATCGAGCAGAGCGATGGTACCAGCTGGATGGCCATGTTTGCCCTCAACCTCATGCGGATGGCGCTGGAATTGGCCAAAACCAACCCGCTGTATCAGGAGATGGCCAGTAAGTTCTTCGAGCACTTCCTCTACATCGCCTACGCCATGACGAAGGGCGGGGGCGGGGAGTTTAACCTCTGGGACGAGCGCGACCAGTTTTATTACGACGTGCTGCACATGCCCGACGACTCGCGCGAGCGCCTGCGCATCCGCTCGATGGTGGGGCTGATTCCGCTCTTCGCCGTGGAAGTGGTCGATGATGAGTTACTCGAAGCCATGCCCAAATTTGCGGCGCGGGCGCAGTGGCTCATCCAGCACCGCCCGCACCTAGCCGAGTTGGTGAGCCGCTGGCAGGAACCTGGTGAGGGTGCCCGCCACCTGCTGAGCTTGATGCGCCGCCGCCGCCTGCGCAGCATCCTGACGCGCATGCTCGATGAAACCGAGTTCCTATCCGACTACGGCATTCGCTCGCTCTCGCGCTATCACCTAGACCATCCGTTTGAGTACCACACTGCCGAAGACAGCTTTGAAGTGCGCTACGTGGCGGGCGAAGCGGAGTCAAATATGTTCGGGGGTAACTCCAACTGGCGCGGGCCAATCTGGTTCCCGGTCAACTACCTCATTATTGAGTCGTTGCAGCGGTTTCATAGCTATTACGGAGCCTCATTTACGATTGAGTACCCGACGGGCTCGGGTAAGATGTACAATCTCAGCGAAGTAGCCGATGCCCTGTCGGAGCGGCTGGCCCGGCTGCTGCTCAAAGATGAGCATGGTCACCGCCCGGCCTTCGGCCCGGCTGGCCCGTTGCAGGACGACCCGCATTTCCGTGATTACCTGCTGTTCCACGAGTTTTTTCACGGCGACGACGGGCACGGCCTGGGGGCCAGCCACCAAACCGGCTGGACCGGCCTGATAGTGCGTCTGCTGCAACAGCGGGCCTGAAACGGTGCCCCGGGCGCGTGACGTCACGCGCCCGGGGCACTGGCCTATGCAGTCGCCGCTGAGTGGGAGAGAAGTGGAACTGGTGCAACCCAACGGGGCGCACCATTGTCTGTTGACTATAGGTTGAAGCGTTCCCGACCTTTGCGCCTCTCCCCACCTGCGTTTGCCTATGGAAGCCGTTGCGTATATCGACATTAATGCCCCGCTGGTAGAGCGGTGCCGCCTCAATGACCGGCAGGCCCAGGCCGAGCTTTACCGGCGCTACTCCAAGGCCATGTTCAATGCGGCGTTGCGCATTACGGGCGATTATGCCGAGGCCGAAGACGTACTGCAAGAATCGTTTTTGAGCGCGTTCCGCGAGCTGAGTGGCTACAAAGGCGATTCGTCGTTCGGGGCTTGGCTCAAGCGTATTGTGGTGAATAAAAGTATCAACTGCCTGCGTCAGCGGCGCTTGCAGCTGGTACCGCTCGAAGATTTTCACCACGACGCGGCCCCGACCGAGGCCAGTCTGCCGCACCCCGGCGATGAGGCCGAGGAGCAGCAGTACCGCGCCGACGTGCTGCGCCGCTGCATCCAGGAGTTGCCCGACGGCTACCGCGTGGTACTCTCGCTGTACCTGCTCGAAGGGTACGACCACCTGGAGATAGCCGGTATTTTGGGCATTACTGAGTCTACTTCCAAGTCGCAGTACAGCCGGGCGCGTACGCGCCTGCGTGAGCTGGCTATGCAGCGCGGCCTGAGTTAGTTAGCAGGTATTCAATCACCGAAGGGCTACAATTTTTTTATGTTGTTGGGTAGCCTTGACGCCGGAGCCTGCGTACTAGCCCCACCCGAAAGTTTTACTCTGCCCCCGCGGAAAACCTATTCATTATGGAGCCTATTAATCATCATTCACTAGAGAATTACGCGGAGCGACACCGGGCCGATTTCGACCTGCACGAGCCCCGCCCCGAGCTGTGGGCCGCCATCGAAAAGCAGTTGCACGGCGACAGTGCTGCGGCCGAGTTGCCCCGCATGACTATCGTAACCACGCCGGCCGAGCCCGCGCCCGTCGCGCCCGCCCCGGCACTGCCCGCCGCGCCGCAGCTGCGCGTGCAGAAAAATGAGCGCTGGCAGCGCTACGGCATCGCCGCCGCGCTGCTGGCCCTGGTAATGGCTGCTGGCATGGGCGAAGCCTGGAAAAGCAAGCACGCGCCTGACCTGGCCAGCCAGACCAGCGAAGTGATGACTTCGACTGCCGACGCGGCTCTTTACCTTGGTCCCGAGGCCAACGTGCTGGCGGCCAGCCAGGGCGGAGCCGACGTAGATGCCCGCCTCGATACGGCCGTGCACGGCATGGAGCGCTACTACATCGCTCAGCTCACCGACCGCAAAACTCAGCTCAGCCAGCTCGCGCCCGACGCTACGGCCGAGTGGGCACGTGAGTTAGTAGGTCTTGATTCAAGCTACCAGCAGCTCAAGCGCGAGCTGCCCCGCCACCCCCAGCCTGAGATAGTCCTGACGGCCATGAACCGCAACCTGCAAATCCGCCTCGATATTCTCGACCGTCAGCTTCAGCAGCACGGCGACGGCCGCGAAAACCTGGCGGGCACTACGGCCGGTAGCGAGTACGCGCTGGCTGACAGTCGCAGCCTAGCTAATAATACCTTCCGCCGCAATGGCCGCTAGCCGCACGCAGCTCCTAGCTGGGCTACTGCTGCTAGCCGGTACCGGCCAGCGGGCGCTGGCCCAGGCCTTACCCGAGCGCAGCCCCGAATGCACCTACGTGGCCCCGGTAGCCACTGGCGGCCAGGATGGCCCCGCCCAGGGGCAGCCCCAGGCTACTCAGCAAGAAAATACTCCGCCCATCGAGCAGCGGCGGCGCCTGAGCCGCAGCTTCCGGGTGGCGAAAACGGGCCAGGTATTCGCGCTCGATACGCGCTACGGCCACGTGCGCGTCAGTACCTGGGATAAGCCCGAGATGAAGGTGGAGGCTGAACTCATTGCCCGCGCCGAAACGGCCGCCGGGGCTACCCAGCTGCTCGACGGCTTGGGCGTGCAGTGGCTCGACTACGATGCCCGCACGGGTGGGGTAAGCGTAAGCTCACAGTTTGGGCCAGCGCTGAAAGGCCGGTGCAGCGGCGGGGGCTGCCGCTACGAGGTCAATTATACGGTGTGGCTGCCTGGCACCACGGCCCTGCGCCTCACTACCGCATTTGCCGACGTAGCCGTGGCTAATGACTGGCAGGGGCCGGCGCAGCTGAGCGTGAATTACGGGGCGTTGCGCACCGGCCGTCTCAACGGTACCGGCAACGTGGTGCACATTGCCAACGGCGACGCCACCCTGGCCTTCGCCAAGCAGGCCAGCCTCGAAGCTGAGTATGCGCGCCTACGCCTCGACGCCGGCGAGCAGATTGAGCTGCGAACCAATTACTCCGACATCGACATGGGCACGGTGCACGACCTCACCGTCAACAGTAAGTACGGCGGCGTGGCGCTGGGTACGGTGCGTACGCTGCGCGGCTCGTCGGGCTACTCGCACTTCAGCGTGGGCAAGCTCAGCGAGGGCCTAGACATGACGGTGCGCTACTGCCCCGACTTTGAGGTGCGCGATATGGGAGCCAATTTCCGCCAGATAACGCTGGATGGCGGCTACAGCACCATCCGGCTGGGCTTTGCCGAGGCCACGCCCAGCTTCCGCTTTGATGTGAGCACCGAACAGGGCCAATTATTAGTTGATAAGAAACAGGTGCGTGTGTTGTCCGAAGGCGGTAAGGCCGATGGTATCGCCGACGTGATGGGCGTGTACGGCGGCCGGGTGCCGGCCCGCGGTGCGGGCAACGTCAACATCAAGGTGCGCTATGGTACGGTGCGCTTCAGTAAATAATTCGGAGCTGGCGTTCGAGAAAACTAACTGCCCGGCTGCGCAATGCGCGGCCGGGCGTTCTTTTGCGAGGTGTTGAAACTTGCTTTCCTGTGCGGACTGCTGGCGCTGGCTGGCCCCGTGCGTGCTCAAAAACCGGCTACTATGGTACCTTCCTCGTCTCTTACCGCCTACGCGCTGCGCCTCCGGCCCGGCGATGATTTGCGCCAGCAACTCACGGCCTTCGTGGCGGCGCACCATTTGGAGGCCGGGGCCGTGCTCACCTGCGTGGGCAGCCTCACCGACGTAAGCCTGCGCCTGGCTAACCAGGAGACGGCCACGCACTACCACGGGCACTTCGAGATAGTATCGCTCGTCGGTACGCTCTCAGCGACGGGCGGCGGGCACCTGCATTTGGCCGTGGCTGATAGTACCGGTCGCACCTTGGGCGGGCACCTGCTTGACGGCTGCCGTATTTACACTACCGCCGAGATTGTGTTGGGGGCGCTGCCGGCTTTGCGCTTCGTGCGGGAGGTGGACCCGGTTTTTGGGTATAGGGAGTTGGTGGTGAAGCCTCGGTAGAGCGTTTCGCGCGGTGTTTCGCGGTGGTGGACGTTTGGGGTGAGATATTGCGCTTTCCCACCCGTAATTACTTGCTCTATGATCACTGATACTCCCGCCGCCCAGGCTTTTCGCCGGCAGGTGCTGAGTCCGGCCAAGCTCCGGCTTTTTATGTTGCGCAAGCTGCCGATGGCTTGGCTGGCTGGCCTGCGCCTCACGGCGCTCACGCCGGACGCGGCTACGGTCACCATCCGCTACAAGTACCTCACGCAAAATCCGTTTCGTAGCATCTACTTCGCCTGCCTGGCGATGGCGGCCGAGCTGGCCAGCGGCATCCAAGCCATGATGCACGTGCAGGGCGGGGGGGCGGTGTCAATGCTGGTGGTGGGACTCACGGCGGAGTTTCGCAAGAAAGCCGTGGGCTGCATCGCCTTCACCTGCCCCGATGGCGCAGCCATCGCCCAGGCCGTGGCCGACAGCCGCACCACCGGCGAAGGGCGCACAGTGGTGTGCACCAGCACCGGAGTAGACGAGGCCGGTGATGTGGTAGCGGTGTTTCAGGTGACGTGGTCGTTTCGGGCAAAAAAATAGCGCGAAGCCGGAGCTTCGCGCTAGTGGAATTTACTGTCGGCTTTCGGCCAGATTTTCCTTCGTAAGCACATCCACCATGCCGTCTTCGCTCACTACTACCACGAGGCAGGGGTAGGGCGAGCTTTCGACGTAGCGCACCGCCGAATTATAGCGGGCACCGCGGGTGCTGGTGCCGTGGCCGCTGGCCTTCCCATCGAGAATAACGCCGATGGAATAGCAATAGCCATCGGGGTCGAGCAGCACCGCGCCGTCGATGCTGGTGATGAGCTGGGTGATGAGCGGCGTAAGCGGCACCGGCTCGATGAGCGTACACTGGAGCTTGAGGCGGTCGGCCTCGGCCAGGGCCTCGGTGGTGATAACGAGCAGCGTGCCTTTGGGCTGCTTGCTGGCTTCGAGCACCACTTCCCAGAGGTGGGTGATTTTATCGGTGTGGTGCAAGTCGAAGGTGCGTTTGAGGTCGCGCTTGAAGCGCAGCTTGTTGAGGCGGGGGCGGGGTAGCGTAGGCAGGCCGTAGCGCGAGCGCAGCAGCACCTGCCCGGCGTGGGAGAACTCCCAGGCGTAGTGCTTCACGAAGTGGATGTCGAATAAGTCTTCGCGGGTGTGGTCGTAGTGCCCCACCTGGCGGCCCAGGGCGTACACTTTTTCGCCGTCGGCCAGCAAGTGCACATCGTGGCTGGTCATTTCGAGCAGCTTGCGCACGGCGCGGTAGTCGCTGAGCTCGGTGGGGCAGGTGAGGGCGAATACTTCCTCCACGTTGGGGTGCCCGCGGCGGGCCAGCAGCATGCGCCCGATGCCTTCAGCTCCCTCGTAGCGCAGGCTGGAAATGGTGTTGAGCGTGAAGAACAGCTGGGCCGTGCTGGGGTCGGCTCCCAGGGCGTGGGCGGGGGTATCGAGCAGGCTTTTACCAGCGGCGCGTAGTAGCTCCTCGGTTTCGCGGGGGCGGAATAGAAAGCCCGCGCCCGGCTCCGGCTCATTGAGCGACTTCGAGCACTCCTCGTTGAAGCGGTACATGGCGCCCACTACCAGCGAGGTAGCCAGCGGCTTGCCGTCGATGTAAAAGCGGTTGGGCTGCAAGGAAGGGTAGGAGCGCAAAGCCTTGCGCTGCACCCGCAGCACCGTAAACACCAGGTAGCCGTCGATGCGGGCCGGCCAGCCCGCGAAGTGTTGGTGCGGCTCGCCTTCATCCAGTTCGTCCAAGGTCCGCTGCACCAGCGCCCGGATGCTGCGGTTTTCGTAGCGCTGGCGCAGGAAGGCGGGGCTCATGTCGGCCAGGGCGGGCAGCAGGGCAGCGGGCGGTACGCCGGTGGCCGGGCAGGTCAGGCCCTCGGCCACCAGGCCCGCGAAGGCCTCGGCGGGCAGGCTGCTGGCGGCCGGCTCTTGGCAGATGGGCTTGTCGGCGTCGGGGTCGAGGGGCAGGCCCAGCAGCTGCACGTAGGGGCTCAGGTCGTCGTCGAGGGCATCAAACAGCGCCTGCGCGATGGCCTGCGCCCCTTCGAGGTAGCGCCGCTGGTGCAGCCAGATAAAGTTGGGCGAGCCGGCCGAGGCCAGCGTAGGAACGGGAGTAGGAGAGAGCGTGAGCAGCATAGCGGAGTGGAAAAGCGCCCGGGCCAGGCAGCGCTTCTCGCTAAAGTCACGCGCGCGGCCCTACAGCTGAAAGATAACCGGCAACGACATCTTTTGCTTTATCGGTTTGCCCTGATACATGGCCGGCTCCCACTTGGGCGCGGCCTTGATGAGACGTACGGCCTCTTCGTCGAGCCCCGAGCCGTGTTTTTGCACCACGCGCACGTCGGTAAGCGAGCCGTCGGGCTGGATGGTAAATTCCACCGGTACCTTGCCCTGGATGTGGCGCTTACGGGCCAGGTCGGGGTACTTCTGATTTGCCGCTATCCAGGCGAAGAAGGCGGCCGTGCCGCCCACCGGCTGGGCCGACTTCTCGGGCCGAATAATGTTGGTGCCCGTGGGCGTGGTGCCTACCACCGACGTAGTGCCGGGCGCGGCGGCCACCGCGCCGGGGGGCAGCGGCTTGCCGGGCTTGGTGCTGCCAGCGGCCGGTATTTCCACGGTCTCGCCCGAGCCCTCGGCCAGTACGAAGCTGACGGGCAGCGTCACGCGCTGGCGCACCAGCTGGCCGTGGTTGTGAGCGGGCAGCCACTTAGGACCGGCTTTTACCAGTCGGATGGCCTCGGCGTCGAGCAGCGGGGCCACCGGCTGCTTTACTTCGACCTCGCCCACGCTGCCGCTACGTTCCACCACGAACGTTACTTGTACGGTACCTTCCTGCTTGGCCTGCATAGCGGCCACGGGGTATTTCTGGTGGCTGGCCAGGTAGTCGGCGTAGGCCGCCGGGCCACCCTTGGGCACGGCGGGCTGCTCTACGGCGTCGTATACCGTTTTGGGGTCGTCGGCTGGGTATTTGAGCTTGGCGGGCTTTTGGGCCAGGGCCGGCGTGGCGGCCAGCAGCAGGAGCGCGAGGGCGTGCGATTTCATAGGAATAGCAACTAGCGTAAGCAGACTGCGAAGCTACAACCGCCGCCGGGGTAGCCGGACCGCACCCAGCGTTGGCGGCAGACGGCAATGCATTCCCTTTTACCGTACAGGCAACGGATTGGGTTGGTTGTTTCGGCGCAGCCAGCAGGATATTTGTCAAAAATTCATCATATGCACATTGAACGTAACCTGCGGCTGTCATTCATCTGGGATAGATACGGGTGGCGCCCCCTGCTACTATTTGCCCTGTACGATGCCTTCGTAGGGCTGCTCTACGGGCCGCTCGACATTCACTGGCTCGATATTCCGTGGCAGCCGGTGGCGATGCTGGGGACGGCGGTAGCATTCTATATCGGCTTCAAGAGCAACGCCTCGTACTCGCGCTTCTGGGAAGCGCGGCAGCTTTGGGGCGCGGTCGTTAATTCGTCGCGCACCTGGACCTCGCGGGTGCTGTACCTCGTGGAGCCGGCGGTCGGCCACTATTACCCTGAAGAAAAGGTAGTTGACCTGCGTCGCCGCCTCGTGTACCGGCACATTGCCTGGGTCAATGCTCTGCGCCTGCATCTGCGCCGCCAGACCGCCGAGCTCTGGCAAACCGACGTCGTGCCCTTCTTGCTCGACCCGGCCGACCACGCGCTGAGTCTCATGGCCAACCCCCCCGCCCAACTGCTCAACCGCCAGAGCCGCGACTTTGGCGAGCTCAGCAACGAGGGTCTGCTCACCGAATTCCGTGAAATCTCGCTGGCCGATACCATCCGCGAGCTCAACAACCACCAGGGAGCCTGCGAGCGCATCAAAAACACGCCATTTCCGCGTCAATACGCGTTTTTTAGCTACGTTTTTGTCATGGTATTTGCCTTTTTGCTGCCGCTGGGTCTGGTTGAGGAATTTGACCACCGCGTGGCCCTCGGTCCCTACCACGTGTGGCTGATGGTGCCCTTTGCCACGCTCGTGAGCTGGGTATTTCACACCATCGAGAAGGTGGGGCACAACAGCGAAAACCCCTTCGAGAACTCCGAAAACGACGTGTCAATGTCGGCCATCTGCCGCAGTATCGAAATCGACCTGCGCCAGATGATGAACGAAACCGGCCTGCCCAAGCCCGTGCAGCCGGTGGAGGATGTACTCTATTAGAATTAGATGCTTTCGACACGAGGCGGTAGACATGAGACGGTAGACATGAGACATGAGAATACGTTGTTTTTCTCATGTCTCATGTCTCATGTCTCATGTCTACCGTCTCATGTCTGAAAACATTCAGTAGCCAGAGAGTAAAATAAAACGAATGCTAACACGTCAGGTAGTGCGCCGCGCTGCCCGACGTGTTTGGTTGGTGGGGTTGCCTGCCGCGGGCTGTTGTACCTTTGCAGCTCGTTAGCTATTCGATACGTGATGTATAAATATCCCCGGCCAATCTCTGCCTTTGGCCGCTTCGTGCTGTTGATGCAGATGATGGTTACCCGCCCCGAGCGCCGCCAAGTGCTGTGGAGCCGCATCCTCGAAGAAGCCGTCGATATTGGTACCGATTCCGTTTTCATCGTGGGCCTGGTTTCGACCTTTATCGGGGCCGTTACCTGCGTGCAGATTGCCTACAACATGATCAACCCGCTCATTCCGATGAGCACCGTGGGCTTCATGGTGCGCGAGATGACCATCCTGGAGCTGGCCCCCACGATTATCTCGGTGGTGTTGGCGGGGAAGGTCGGCTCGTCCATCGCGGGCGGGCTGGGCACCATGCGCATTACCGAGCAGATTTCGGCCATCGACGCGATGGGTATCAATTCGGCGTCCTACCTGGTGTTGCCGCGCATCATTGCCTCGATATTCGTGTTTCCGCTGCTCGTCATTCTGGCCATGAACCTGAGTATTCTGGGGGGCTACGTGGCTACCCAGCTGGCGGGCGTGATGCCGGGAGCCGACTATATCGAGGGCATCCGCTATGCGTTCAAGCCCTACACGGTGCTGTTTTCACTGATCAAGTCGGTGGTGTTCGCCTTTTTGGTATCGGCTATCTCTTCTTACAAGGGCTATACCCTGCGGGGCGGCGCACTCGAAGTCGGCAAAGCCAGTACGGCCGCCGTTACCAACTCCATTATCTCCATTCTGCTGGCCGATTACGCGCTGGCGAGTCTTCTGCTGTAGGCTGCCAACGTCGCTACGTAGCGCGCATTTGCAGTAAACAGCCCCGCCCCCTATTATCGCAGCTTCCAGCGTGCCGGCTGCGAGTTGGCTGGCTAATCTCCCCGATAAGCTCCGTAACCCGCTCCCCGGCTAGGCGCGTACCTTGGGCCAGCCATGTCGATTGCCCTGCCCCTGTCGCGCCGCGACCTGTCGTATTTCTTTTTCAGCCAGCACTTCTCCGATGGCCTGCGCACCACGCTAGCCATCCTGCTGCCGGCCGTGATGGGTGCGCAGTGGGGTCAGTTTGCCGAGGGCATCACCATTTCGACCGGGGCCGTGTGCTTGAGCGTTACCGATACGCCTGGCCCGCTGCAACACCGCCGCAACGGCCTGCTGGCCGCCCTGGGGCTGGTGGTGGCGGGTGCCCTGCTGGTGGGCTGGCTGGCCCCCTACCGCCTGGCTCTGGGCACGGTGTTCGTGGTCCTGAGCTTTGGCCTGACTATGCTGCTGGTGTGGGGAGCGCGGGCGGGCTCGGTGGGCTCGGCGGCACTGCTGGGCATGGTGCTCACGCTGGCCCACCCGCCCGCCGACGGCCCGGCCAACTGGCTGCACGCCGGCCTGCTGGGCCTGGGGGGCCTCTGGTACCTGCTGCTGGCCCTGGTGCAAAGTCGGGTGCAGCCCTACCGCTCGGCCCAGCAGGCGCTGGGCGAGTGCCTGCACGCCGTGGCGGGCTTTCTACATTTGAAAGCTACTTTCTACAACACCGCCACCAACCTCGACGACGACTACCGGCGCCTCGTGGCCCAGCAGGTGGTGGTAAACGAAAAGCAGGAGGCCGTGCGCGACCTCATCTTCCGCTCGCGCCAGATTGTGAGCGAAAGCACCAGTACCGGCCGCCGCCTCGTGCTCACGTTCACCGAAACGGTAGACCTCTATGAGCACATCACGGCGGGCTACTACGACTACGCGGCGTTGCGCCGGGCCTTCGGCCACACCGGCGTACTGGCCGAAATTCAAGGGTTTATCGGCCGGCTGGCTACCGACCTCGACTACCTAGGCAGCGCCATTCTAGCCAACCACGCCTACGGCACCCCGCCGCCCGACCGCCTCGCCGAGCTCCGGCAACTGCAAGCCCGCATCAATGCCCTGCCCAGCCCCGAGCCTGCTACGGGCACTAGTACGCTGGTGCTCAAAAAGATTTTAGTGAATTTACGCGACCTGCACCGGCGCGTGAGTAGCATCCGGCGCTATTTCGACGAAGCCCGGGCCGCCGCCCTCGCCCCCGACCCGCGCCGGGTGGCGAGCCACATGCAGTTCGTAGCCCGCCAGGAGCTGGAGTGGAGTGCCTTTACCGAAAACCTAACGCTGGGCTCCTCGGTGTTTCGGCACGCCGTGCGTATGGCCGTGGCCTGCGCGGTGGCTTACTCCGTGGCTGAGTTGCTGTGGCACGGCCAGCATAACTATTGGATCCTGATGACCGTCACGTTTATGCTCAAGCCGGGCTTCAGCCTCACGCGCGAGCGCAACATTCAGCGCATCAGCGGCACGCTGGTGGGCGGGGCGCTGGGCGTACTGGTACTGTGGGCCGTGCCTGGCAAAGACCTGCGTTTCACCTTGCTACTAGTATTTATGGTAGTGGCGTACTCGTTTCAGCGCACCAAATACTTCGTTACGGTAGTATTTCTCACTGCCTATTTGCTCATCATGTTCAGCTTTCTCGGGCTGGGCTACCTGGGCATCATCGAAGAGCGACTCACCGATACCGTGCTGGGCTGCGCCATCGCCTTTGCGACGGCTTATTTCCTGTTTCCGCGCTGGGAGAGCGACCAATTGCCCGACCTGCTGGCGGCCACCTTGCGGGCTAATCTCGCCTACCTGCGCCAGCTAGCCGACCGCCTGGCGGGCCGCGAGGTGCTCCCCACTACCTACCGCCTGTTGCGCAAAGACGTGTACGTGGCCTCGGCCAACCTGGCGGCGGCTTTCCAGCGGATGCTTTCCGAACCACGCCGCACTCGCCGTCACCCCACCGAAGTGTACGAATTTGTAGTGCTCAATCATATTCTTTCATCCAATATCTCGGCCCTCACCACCACTTGGCAAGACGAGACTACGCCTAACCCCACGGTGCCACCCGAGGCCCGCCGCGTGCTTACCAGCGCCCAGGCCGCCCTCACCAAGAGCTTGGCTCGGCTGGCCGCCACGTCTGCCATCACCGCCGAAGCCACTCCCGCTGCGACCGTCGCTCTCATGCAGGACGTGCATGCCGATGCCCAAGCCAGCGAGACTACCGCCGACCGCACCTTAGCCGAGCAACTTGCTTTTTTGCAAAAAGTGAGCACCGACCTCGGCCGCGTTACCGAGGCGCTGGTTATGTAGGGCAGTATCACTAGCTCTTACAGCCTGCGTTATTCGTCACGCTGAGCTTGCGAAGCATCTTATCCCATCTGACTAATTTGACCTGACGCAATCAGATGCTTTGCAAGCTCAGCATGCCGAATTAGAGAAATAACGTTTGAAGAGGGGAGGCGGTACCTGCGCACTGTCTACCCTTTGCGGCCAGAGCCGCCCGGCTGCTTACCGCCGCCATCCTGCTTGTTTACCGTGGCCCAGGCGCGGGCTTCGGCTTCTTCTTCGGGCACGCCTTTCTTTTCGTAGCTTTCTTCGATGTGCTCGGCCTGGCGCTTTTGCTTGTCGGTGTATTTCGACTTATCTCCTTGTGGCATGGTCGTAAGAATGAAAAAAGTGATGAATAAGCTGGCAGCTGGCTGGCGTCAGCCCGCCTTCTTATACGATGCGCCAGCCCCGGCCGTTAAAGCCGAGTTAACCGGCCGGGTGGGGTAGGGGCGCTACCTTCGGCCATTCTATTCGCCCGCTCCCATGCGCCACGTTGCCGACATACCGTATCCCCAAGTTAAAATCACCCTGCTGGCCTGGAACGGCAAGTACCTGCTCAAGCTGGAGCAAGGTGCTCTGGAGCAGACGTACAAGGTGGCCGAGCTGGACTTGAGCGGCGTCGCGGCCCCCGACGTGGAAATCCGCCAGCTACTCGACGACGAGTTTCTGGCCGCTGCCGTAGCTCGCTTCCAGCTCATGCGCGACGATATGCGTGCCGCCTTCGCCCGCCACGACCTTCGCTAAGCTTGCTACTTTCCTCACCCTTTGCTTCTTTCGCCATGCTGCGCCAACTTTTCTTAGCCTCAGCCCTGGCCCTTGGGCTGGCCCCCGCCGTCCGCGCCCAAACCTACGAGCCCGGTCAAAACTACGTGGTGCGCCAGGGGCAGCTACCCTACGCTGGCCGCACCCAGTATAGCGTCAATGTCGTGGTGGATGGGCCCGAAGACCAAACCCGCGATTTCTTCCAGGATTACATGAAGAGCACCTACCGTATTTCTTTCAAGGGAGGGCTCGCGGGCCTGCTGGGTAAGAAGGGGGTGCTCACGGCCAAGGAGGTAGCGGGAGCCGGTATCTCAAGCCGCCCGGTAGACTTGTACGCCGCCACCACGGCTCTCACCGACTCTACCACCGAGGTAGCCTTGTTCGGCGGCTTCGGCGATAAAACCTTTTTCTCGCCCGACCTCACTGCCCTCGAATTTAAGCGGATGCAGGCCATGATGGAAAAATACGCGCCCGCCGCCCGTACCAATGCCTTCCGCCAGCAGGTAGTCGCCGCCGAGGCCAACATCGCCGCCATCGATAAGGAAAAGGAGAAGCTGAACAAGGCGATGGAGTCGGCCCGTAACAATACCGCCGCCAATCTCCACCGCATCGACGAGCTGCTGCGTCAGAATAAGGCTAATGCCTTGCTCATCAGTCAAGATAGCGTGCAGCTCATTAGCAACGGCCAGCTGCGCGAGGCTGGTACACAGGTGCTGGAGCGCCGCCGCCAACGCTTGGCTGGCGTAGCGAAGTAGGGGCGGCGCGAAGTAGCTTTGCTCATTCCCGCGCCCGCTATGAATCCTTCCGACGCTCACTCGTCCCTCGTCGCCCTGCGCCAGCTCAAGGAAATGCTGGACGCTGGCACCATCACGCCCGCCGAATTTGAGGCGCTCAAGCGCCAGATAGTGTTCGGCGTCGAGCC
>CAJYVK010000012.1 GCA_913778455.1 uncultured Hymenobacter sp.
ACGCATTGCCACGTATACTGCACGTTGGGCAGGCAGCCGCTGGAGGCGAGGAGCGTAGCCGGCAGTTGGTCGGCCAATTCCCCGACAACGCTGAAATCCAGGCTATACGCCGGCGCCCGGCCCGCTACCACTTTCGTGACTTGCTTGATGATGGACTTATTGTGGTCGCTTATGATGGCCTCATTGCCGGCGGGGTCGTAGCTGTAATAGAGCGTCTGATTGGTCGCGTCCGTCTGGGAGGTTTTGCGGTACTGCCCATCAAAGGTGGTGCTGGCTGCGGTCGCCAAGGCCGGTAACAGCAGCACATCATCTACCAGGAGCGTGCTGCCGCTGCCAGGAGCTATCTGCAAGGTGTGGCTAGCGCGGGGGCCAGCCAGGCTAGCCAGGCTCAGGGGAATTTCCAGCAGCTGCCACCCCGTACCGGCTTGCAGACGCTGGCTGGCAGTCGGGGTGCCGTCAATCGTGACGGCCACGGATGCCGCACTACCCGCCGGGCTTTGCGCCCATAGCGACAGGCGGTACTCGCCGCGCGTCGATTCGGGCAAGGCGTGCGTCAGCGTAGCGTTGGTAAGATCAAGCGCCCGGCTGCCGGTGTGCGCAGTGGTGCTAATCAACGTACCGTTGTAGGCAAAGTCGCGGGTAGTCTGGTTTTCGAAGTCAGAAAACAGCACTTCCGCTAGCTGGGCGTTTTGCACTTGCAGCTTGATGGAGGTGCCATCGGCCGCGGGCAGGGAGGCCGCCCGGCGACGGCCGCTGGTGGTGTACGCATCCGTGACGACGAGCTGCTGCGTAACCTTCTCAAAGGTGATGGTAGGGCGCTGCCGGACTTGCGAGTTTACCACCAGCTCGTCCGTGCCCCCTACGTTCTGAATGCGGGTAGAGTCGTACGCCGAGCTATTCGTGGGCACCGGCTGGGCTGGCTGCCAGTTGAACTGCTGGTAAGGGCGCGTGCAGCCGCCTTCCAACAAAAAGGTATTGGTAACAACGCTCGTTATTCGGGGGCCACTGCCGGGCGACACCACTTCCGCGATAGTTTCCACTAGCTCCTGAGTAATGTGCTCGGCGTTCACGCGCTGGCGCACGGCGGCCAGGGCCGGGCCAGCCGGGGCGGTAGTATTCGCAAAATCGGCGGCGTACTTCAGCCGCGTGCGCAGGTAGCTGCCGTCGCTCGTTTGCTTGACCGTCGTGATTACCTGCCCCTTATCGTTGTAGCGGTATCGGGTGGCGGTAGTTACAAATTGGCTCGGCCGGGTCTGGTCGGCCATTGAGTGAGTCTGGCTGAGTAGCGTGTAGATAAAGCCGGTTTTCAGCAGGTAGCTCGTGTAGGCAAAGACGCCCGGCGTGGCCGTTAACGGCTCGTAGTTGACGCCCCGCACCTGGCCATCCGTGCCGACGGGCACGTACCCGTACTGGAAAGCGTCGCGCTGGACGGTCTGGCTGGCCCCGCCCGCCAAAGGCTCCGATTGCTGGCTGATTTCTAGTAGGTTGCCTCGTTCCTGCTCATAATTGGTAGCTTGCAGGAAGGGATATACCTCCGCCCCCGGTTGGTAAAGGCCCGTGGCCGGACAACCCGGGGAACGCCGCTGCCCGGTTTCCCGGGCAAGGCCGGTGGTCGTACGCAGGTAGCCCGGTGCCACCGCATCCTCGGGCAAGGCCGCCAGGCTGAAGGTATGCACGCTCTGCCCACGGCCCGCCACCCGCTCTACCACCCGGCCGTAGCCCACGGTACGCGACTCGAAAGGGTCAGGGGCCAGGTCGTCGAGGGCCGTAATGGTAGCCGCCTGCCACTGTGCCAGCGACGAGGGCTGGGTGGCGGCTCTTGAGCTGGTAATTGCCAGCCGGGGGACATGTAACAACCGCCCGCTGGACTCCCCACCCACTGCCTGCCCGTACTGATATTCGCGGACTTGTTCCGCCCCGCCCAGGTTGTCCTGCCAGTGCACGGCTTTCACCCGTACCCCGCCACCATTGTAATAAGCTTGGGCTACGGGGTCGTAAAAGCGGTGGGGCTCGTAGTCCAGACTGATTTTGCCCCCGGTCGGCAGCTTCACGCTAGTAAGCGTGCCCGCCAGGGTAGTTTGCTGGAAATCCGCCAGCGTCTGGGCTGGTCGCCGGTCGGCGCCGGGCAAGACCAACCCTCCCGAAAGCGTCGGGGCTTCAAACAGGCGGTAGGCTCCCCCCGGCGTAGTGCCCGGCTCCAGCTGCGGATAAACGTAGAGCTGCGGAACCGGCGTCTGCGCCTGGTTGCCGTTGTAATAGCCCCAGTAGTCGCGCTCCACGCAGTCGGCGGGCGGCAGGCTTCCGGGCGACTGATAGTCAAATGAGTAAGCCGCCAACGGCGTGCAGCCATTGGAGATGCTGATATCCGACAAGAAATTCCGCCACAATGCGGGGTTGGGCTCGATTTCCGTCCCGTAGCTGTCATAGCGAGCCCGACCAGGCGTCGTTGAAACCAGCGTGTAGTTCAGCTGAATCTGCTTGACGATGGTAGTTTGCCCGCCCGCCCGCGCATTGACGTAGATGGAGGTGAGGGGGCCGCCCGCCGTTTCGTAGTGATTGTCGAAATTGAAATTGACCGTGGTAGTACTCGTCGTAATTTCGCTTAGTTGGTGCGTATTGCTACCAAGCTTGGTGGTGTACATCGTCTGGGGTATCACCGTGCCGGACCAGAACAGCTGCTTGGGCTCACTCCCCGCGTCTGAATTGCTGAATAACCTATAGGAGAAAGACACCACGGTAGCCCGTGGGGAGAAGCCACTGTCCCTAGCCTGCTGGGGTAGGCTGATGTCCGATACATGCCAGGTAGTGCAGTAGGTTAGTCCGGCATCTAGCTTGTAAGTGAAGTAGTGTCGGTAAAAAAACGGCGGTGCCTGTTGAGCAGAGGTCTTTTCCTGCACCCTATCCTTCACGTCGAACGTGTAGCGATGTCCCTCAGGCGTAGTGACCTCGAAGCTTCTGAGCGAAGCATCCGCATCCCTCGTGTAAGTGATGTAGACGTTATCGTAGGGAATAAGCTGAATACGTAGCTGACCATCAAAGACGAACTTTCCGCTGTGGCCCGGTACGCTGTAGAAGAAGATGTCCGGCTCTGCATCATAGATGTCATGACTGGCATTTTCCGAAAAAGGAGAGCCGGCAATCGCATTGAGGGCTACTAGGGCTGTAGTCTCAACCCCCGAGCAAGCTGTAGTGAGGCTCGGTGAAGGAAGTGCCGCCGCCTTCGCCGGAACGTTGCGCCCGGGGGCCAGCCAGCCAAACCGTCTTTCCCCAGTGCCGTTATCGGCTACGATATCATCCGGCAAGTCGCGCACCTCTCGCGTAATCCTCGGCAAGCCCGCTAGTGTCCAGCCGATGGCCTGGCTCCGGCCCGCCTCTTCGACCTTTATACCGCTGGCAGTATAGTGCAGGCTGAGCGGTAAGCTCACACCCCGAGCTTGCACCATGTACAGCGGGATGGTCACGTGCGCGGTACCAGTGAATTTATCAACAGTTACTTCATCCTGTCCCTGGGCAGTTAAATGGCTGAAGGCGAGTAATAGAAAGTAAGGCAAAAATGTGCTGGCCTTGTATATTTTTCTCATAAAGCGAACGTCTTGCACAGATTTTGAAAACAAGCTCATTATGCAAGAGCGTATGTTAATATTATACTAATTGACTGGTAAAGATAGATAAGGTATACATTCTAGTAAAATCTATTTTTCAACTTATAATCTTTGCAAATAAATCAAATGCGAAGAATATAATTTAGATATTTATTTACTTAAAAATAAATAAAAACATTGTCTTTTAGGAAGCGCCTGCGTGTAATTGATTAGTAATAAAGAAGCTTTTATTGTATAGAATAGGATTATTTAGCCATCGTTTCCGTAGAGCAGTACATGCAAAAAGCCCCGCTGCTAGGCTGGCAGCGGGGCTTTTTATTGAGGAAGCTTCCGAAATTATTTTTTCTTGACGGTGGTCGTCGTCTTCTTGGCCGTGGTGGTCGTACGGGCCGGAGTGCCCTTGATAATCTTCATGGCGTTGGTCGCGTCCGCGTTGCTGGGGTCAAGCTCCAGTACCTTCTGGTAGTAAGGCGTGGCGGCAGCTTTATCACCCTTTTGCAGGTTGTAGTAGCCGAGGTAGTTGTTGGCTTCTACCAGGCCGCGGCTGTACTTAGTGGGGTCGCCGCTGGTCAGCTCGATGTATTTCTCGTAGTAGGGCTTAGCCAAGCCCTTCTTTGAGTCGGGGTCGAGGTTGAAGTTAGCTTGGGCACGTGCCTGGTAGGCCGGGGCGTAGGTCGGCTTGGCGGTCGTGATGGTGTTATACACGCTGTCGGCCTGGGTATACTGCTTATTGCCGGTGTACGCAGTACCGATGCGGAACTGGTCGGCCAGGTCAGGGTTGCCTTTGCTCTTGTACACCTTCAGCGCCGAAGCGTAGTCCTTCTTCGACATGTAAACGGTAGCCAAGTCGTTTTGCAGGTCGGCTTTTTTAGCTGGGTCGGTAGTGGCGGCGATGGCCTTTTGCAACACCGAAATAGCCTCGTCGCCCCGGTTGGCGCGCATCAGAATCTTGCTCTGGTAAGAGTAATCCTCGGGGATAATCTTCTCGGCCGGCGCAATTTTCATGTACTGGTCCATCGCGGTAGCAGCGTTGGCGTAATCACCCGTCTCGTACAGGTCGTAAGCCTTGAGACGGTTCATGGTCAAGTTGTTAGGATCCACGGCCAGCACCTTGTTCACCTCAACCAGCGACTCGGGGTACTTCTTGCTCAAGAAAAGGAACGAAGCATACTCCGCATCGGTATTGGACGATTTCTCGGCCATGTCCGTGTACTGCTTGAACGTGCTCACGGCCTTCTCGTACTGGCCAGCCGAGTAGTACATTTCGGCTAGCTCTTTGTAAGCCGGGGCATACTGCGGGTTGAGAGCGATTGCCTTATCCAGGTTTTCTTTGGCGGCAGCCCCGTTGCGGCTGCGCACGCTCAAAACGCCACGCTTGTAATAAGCCTCTACGTCATTAGGATTGGCCGCAATGGCGCGATCAAAGCTGCTCATGGCTTCGCCACCACCTTGGTCGGTGAGGAGATAGATATCACCGCGAGCCACCATCAGCGAGGGATCATCCTTGCCCTTGCCGAGAGCCTCGGCCGTTTTCACGTACGTAAGCGGCTTGGTGATGTCCTTTACGTCAGACTCGCCGTAAGCTTGCGCAATCATCGTCAGGACTTTTACGTCCTTATTCTTAGTAGCTTTGGCGGCGGCGTCGAACTTAGCGTCGGCTTCGCCGGCCTTGCCTTGAGCCAGTAGGGCGCGGCCTTCGGCTACCATGCCGAACGGCGTAGCGCCCCCGGCGCGGTTGAAATAATAGCTAGCCGAGTCGGGCTTTTCGCGCATCTGGTAGAGGCGACCCATCTCAAAATTAGCTTCGGGAGTATTGTTGCCGCGCAGCAAAGCGCGGGCTTCGTTATAACGGCCTAGTTCAATGGCTTTTTGAGCAGAAGCTACGCTTTGGGCGGTGGCGGCCGTGGTGCCGGCCCCTACGGTGAGGGCGGTCAGCAGCAGCGGTTTCCAGGGCTTGTAAGGCATAAGAGGAAGGAAAAAGTAAACTTTTGGTGAAAGATTGGTATTACTACTACGCTACAGCACGCAAGGTAGTTCACTGGCGCTTGTTGGTAGTTACGATGCGGGCTGGCATGTTGGCGGGCATCAACCCCGATTTTTGGAAGATGAGCTGGCCCTTCTGACCCGCTACAAACGAAACGAAACCGGATGCCAGCCCTGACCGCGCTTCCCGGCTGATGCAGTACAACGTGCGCTGGAGCGGATAATTTTGCAGCTCAGGGTGCTGTTTCAGCAGCTCTTGCGATTTTGGGGCCAGATATACCTGGAAGGGCTGGATATAGTCGTCCTTCGTCGGGTTGGGCCGGCTCGTGATGCTGGCTACGCGGATGCCGCGCCGAAACTTGCGCACGTTGGGGTCGTCGGCATCCGAGATCCAGTTGACGCCCACCACGCCGATGGCATCGGGATGGCTGGCCACGTAGTCGAGCAGCTTGGGATTCGACTCCGCCGCGAAGGCTTTGGGCGTCAGCTTGTCGCCGCGCAGTACCGAGTCGCGCACAAAGCGGCTGGTGCTGCTGCGGTTGGCGTCGAATACTACGTTCACGGCCCCGAGCTTCTTTTGGCCGCTTACTTGGCTCCACTGAGCCGTCTGGCCGCTGAAGATGCTGCGTAGCTGTGCCACCGTCAGTAGCGTATCGGGGTTAGACGGGTGCAGGATGATGGCCAGCCCGTCGATGCCCACGCGCGTGGTGATGGGGAGCATGTCCTGCTTTTTCAGCGTGGCTTGCTCATCGGCGTTCAACTCGCGGGCTACTACAATGGCCTTCACCTTGTCGTTGAGCAGGTCCAGGAAAACGTTGTCTTCCGGCTGGTACGATACTTTGAGGTGGGCGTCGGGATACAGCTTTTGAAAGGTATCGACTTGCGATTCGAGAATGGGCGCAAACGTCTCATCCACGCTGATACCCACGTGGCCGCTGGTGGGCGTGTCGGTAGCGTCTTCGCTGGTACCCGCCGAGCGGTTGGGGTGGCAGGCTGGGAGCAGGCAGGCCGCCAGGAGCAGGGCACCCAGCGTGGGCCGGCCCAGAGCACGCGGCGAGAAGCCGGCCAATAAATTAGTCAAGTTCATCGGAAGGAGGAGCTAGAAACTGGGTACGGATGGTGCGTACGAGTCGGTACAGGCCATACAGCACAAAAATGGCCGCCAGCGCTAGCCGCGTACGCGGCCCAAGCTGCAACAGGGCACCCGGCTGGGCTGGCGTGAGCCACAAAAAAATGCCCAAACCAATTGGTAGTACCGAACGCACTAGCGCAAACAAGCGCGGTATGGAGAGCGGGGAGCCCAGCCGCTCTTTCGTGTTGGGAAGAGGCATTACGATGAAATAGAGGTGGAAAACTCATAACCCGCGCCGGACCCTAAATTGTTCGGGCCTGGCGCGGGTGAATAATCCGGCTGCAAGTACGGGTATAAAACGTAAGTGTTCCTACTGCCCGCTGCTATTGAATGCTGAAGGTGATGGGCAGGGTAAAGCGTACCGGCACTGGGTGCTTGCTCTGGTAGCCGGGCACCCAGGCGGGCATCTGCCGCACCACGCGCTGGGCTTCCTCATCTAGGCCGTAGCCAAGCCCTTTCAGAATAGTCACTTCTGAGATGCGGCCATCGGCCCCCACCACGAAGCTCAGAAATACCCGGCCACCCATGCCCGCGGCCAGCGCTGAGCTAGGGTAACGCAGGTTCTTTTGTAAGTAGCGTAGCAAGGCTGCCTGCCCACCGGCAAACTCTGGCATCTTCTCTACCGCTATAAACGGCTCGCTGGTGGCGGGAGCGGTGTCCGTGCTTTCGGCTGATCCCGGCGCGGGCCCGGTAGGTCCGGTGGTGGCAACGGCGCCAGGGTCGCCGGTAGTGGTCAACCCAACGGGGCCGTCCACTATCTCGCTGGGTTTAGCTGGAGCGAGTTGAGGTTGAACTACGTTGTCTTTAGCTACCTCCGTAGGAGTAGGGGGCGCTACGTGGGTAGCAACCGGCCGGGCGCGGGGTGGAGCCAGCACTGCCGTTTTTGGTTTTTCAAGCACGGCGGGCTTGGGAGGCTTAACCTCTATCAGCGTTAGTTCACCCGTAGTGTGGATGGGTAGGGGAGCTACAGGTGCCAAGCGTTTCCAGCCGACCCAGCCCAGCAGCAGGGCCGCGCAGATGGTCAGCGTGATGCCCCCGGCCGAAGCCAGGTTCTGTTGATACTCCTGCCGGAGCTGGTAGGCACCGTACGCGCGGTTGCGGCCTTCGAAAACTACCTCGTCGAGGCTGTCAGTCAGAAATGCGGGGAGCAAAGACATGAGTAAGGGGTAGAAAAGATGGGAGAAGCATTCTACCGGTGGCCACCAGTACCAGATAGATGCTGGCGGCTCACTTTTTCCACACCGTAGTCCCGGGTTTATTCAGAAATTTTTAATCTGATCAGCAACAAAAAAGCCCTGACTAAGAGCTAGTCAGGGCTTCGGTGGCAACGCTAGGCGTTACTGGATCTTGTAGGTAACGGGCACGGTAAACGATACCTTAACCGAGCGGCCGTTCTGCTTGCCGGGGATGAATTTCGGCAGGGCTTTGATGGAGCGGATGGTTTCGGCATCAATCGTGCTGCTCAGGCCTTTCACGATTTTTACGTCCGAAATGTCACCGTTCTCATCTACGGTAAAGCTGGCGAAAACGCGGCCTTCTACCTGGTTGCGCAAGTCAACGGCGGGGTAGCGAACGTTTTTCTGGATGGCTGCTACGATAGCGCCCATGCCGCCGCCACCGGGGAGGGCTGGCATTTGCTCTACGTAGGTGTAGACTTTGGTTTCTACTACCTCTTCTACCACCTTATTGCCTTCGCCGCTCAGGTCGCTCAGGTCGGGCGCGTCCGTGTTACCTTTTACGGTTACGGTGGCTACCGTTTTGTCCTTCAGCTCTTCCTGGTCGGGTACTTCTTCCTTCTTTACCTCCTCATCCTTTTTTACTACCGGCGGCGTGAATTTCACCGTCGTCAGCTGGGGGGGTGGGGGTGGCGGCGCCTCGGGGGGCGGCGGCGGGGGTGGCGGCTTGGTCTCGTCCAAGGGAGGCGCGTCCATGAGTACGTTCTCCTTCAGGTTGAGCACTTCCTTGGGCTTCTTGTCTTCCAGCATCTTGGCGATGGCCGGAATAAAGACCAGCAGCGCCAGCAAGGCAGCCCCGATGATGAGGGCCCGCGTTACGTTGCGCCCGTAGATGCGCCGCAGCTCGAAAGCTCCGTAGTTCTTGTTGCGACCCTCGAATACGATGTCGTTCAGGCTGGCACTGGCCAGCTGCGCGTTATCCATCATAGCAGGTTCTGTTTTTTAATGAGGTCCACGTCTTTTTTCGAGATGTCCACCAGCGCGTATTTCTTCTGGTCGGTGATGTTCATCTCGTCGAGCATGTCCACCATGTTCTTATACTTAGCCTCTTTGCCGTCGTAGACATAGGGCTCGATAAGAATGATGGGCTCGGGCTGCTGACGCTTCCGGTCGAGCAGCACCTTGCGGATGCCGTTGGCCGAGAAGTCAGTCACCTTGATTTCGGGCACGGGCACGCTGGGATCAGTGGGCTCGTTGAGGCCGAAGTAGTAGAAAACCTTGTCGTCGGGGGCCAGGATAACGGTCACGGCCTGCGACGCTTTGATTTTGGTCTGCTCTTCGGGGTTCGGGTTTTTCTCCTTCACCGGCATCGTGAGCTGCATCACGTTGGGCTTGGCGAAGGTGGTGGTGAGCATGAAGAAGGTCAGGAGCAGGAAGGCCAAGTCAACCATGGGCGTCATGTCGATTTTGGTCGACGCTTTCTTCGCCCGTTTCTTGCCTCCCTTACCGGAGTCTCCTTTTTGTTGGATTTCTGCCATGGTTTCAGAGAGCTTATTGGCCTACGAAGGAGGGCTTCATTTCCAGGCTCGTGAGCAGGTTGAAGCGGTTGATGTCTTTTTCCTGAAGCTCCTTAATCACCTTCTGCACCGTCTGCACGTCAGCGTTGCCATCGCCCCGGATGACGAGGAAGGTCGGCTTCTTGAACTGCGCGGCGTTGGCTTTGCGGGCTTCAATCACCCAGTCAATCATCTGATTGTTGAGCGAGTCGTACGGAATGCCGGGCAGGGTCTTGTTCAGTGCCTTGCGGTCTTCCGTGTCTTTGTCGAGGTAGCTAGCCAGCTGCGTAATCGGCACCCCGAAGTTGGGGAGCAGCGAAAACTGCTTGATCTGGGTAGGGGTGAACGAGACACCATATTTCGCGCCTACTGCCTTGAGGGCGGCTTCCTTCACGGGAGCCTTGTCGTAGCCGAAGAACACGCGCTTTTTGTTGTCAATCGTCAGCGTCAGGATGTCGCTGTCGGGAGCCTGGAGGTCCGACGTCGAGGACGGCGGGTCCACTACCACAGCTTCATCGGGCCGGAACTGCGTGGTCAACATGAAGAATGTTACCAGCAGGAACGCCAGGTCAACCATCGGCGTCATGTCGAGCGACGGCGAGGTGCGATGCGGTTTTACTTTAGGCATTGCCGGGAGAGGTTAAAATAACTGGACGGGTGATGTACAAAGGCTAGCGGTGAGACGTTCAGCGGGCCGCCGGGCGGGAGCCGCTCAGTACTACTGATGCCGACTGCGAGCTGATTGCACACGCACCCAGAAAAAAAAGTTGGGGCGGGGACGGCAAAACGCCTCCGCCCCTCTTTTCGTGCCAGTAGCTTACGACTCCTGACCTTTAGCGCCGTGCTGGGCCGCGAAGGTCTGAATGATGCTGAAGCCAGCCTCGTCGATGCTGTAGGTCAGCTCGTCAATCTTGCTGGTGAAGAAGTTGTAGGCTACGATGGCCAGGGCCGACGTACCGATACCGAGAGCCGTGTTGATAAGAGCTTCCGAGATACCAGTTGCCAGAGCAGTGGCGTCGGGGTTACCAGCTTGGGCTAGTGCCGAGAAGGCCTTGATCATGCCGAATACCGTGCCGAGCAGACCGGTCAGGGTAGCTACCGAGGCGATGGTCGAGATGATAACGAGGTTCTTTTCCAGCATCGGCAGCTCCAGGGCGGTGCTTTCTTCGATTTCTTTCTGGATGGCCAGTACGCGCTGGTCGGTGTTCATCGTGGTCTCGCGGCCCATTTCTTGGTACTTTTTCAAGCCGGCGCGTACTACGTTGGCTACCGAGCCCTTCTGCTGGTCGCAGATGGCGATGGCACCATTGATGTCGTTGGTGTTCAGCTTCTGACGTACCGAGCGTACGAAAGCTTCGATGCTCTTGCTGCCTTTGGCTTTCGAGATGGTGAGTGCGCGCTCAATCGAGAAGGTAATAACGCAGAGCAGCATCGTCAGCAGAATCGGTACGATAACCCCCCCTTTGTATACAATGCCGAGGTAGTCACCGGGCTTGGGGTTGTTCTCGGGGTTGTTGCCCAAGAAGTGGCTGGGCTCGCCGAGGACAAACTTGTAGAGAACGTAGCTAACTACAAAAGCAAGAACGATAACGATAACCGAAAATAACGAGGCACCCCCGCTGCTCTTGGCGGGTGCGGCCTTAGGGGCAGCCGGCGCGGCGGGCCGAGCGGCTGGGTTTACTGCATTTTTCTGTTCCATTGTCCAGTTAAGTGTAGGAGGTGGGGGGTTGGTTGAGGGTAAAAAAGAAGGCGATAAGTGAGTGCCTACTGACCGAAATGGGCGGCCGATAACTAGGCAAACAGGTGTTTCGGGGCCGAATCTACGCCGTAACTAGTAAAATACCGGACTTGGCGAAGTTTTTTTTGACTAGCAAACCCGGTGACAGGTCCCGAAAAAGGACGCTGGCGGCCGTACAAAGCAATGCCTGAATTATGTATGAGCGCCCAATACGTAAAGAATGGCCGAGGTTGGCAAGCAAATGATGATTATTCGGTAATGTGCGCTAGCTGTATCGTTTTAGGCGCGGCCAGCCTGCTTGGCTTCGTTCCAGTAGGCATCCATCTGGGCCAGCGACAAGTCGGACAGGGCATGGCCAGCCCGGGCGGCGGCGGCTTCGAGGTATTGAAAGCGGCCGATGAATTTACGGTTAGTACGTTCCAACGCCTCTTCGGGGTTAATACCGGCGAAGCGGGCGAAGTTGACCAGGGAAAACAACAAGTCGCCAAATTCCTGGGTGGCCCGCTCGGCCTGGGCGGCATCAGCCGGTGGCTGGCCGTGGCCGTATTCGGTCCCGAACTCGGCCAATTCTTCCTGCACCTTCAGCCAGACCTGGGCGGGATCTTCCCAATCGAAGCCCGCGCCGCGTGCTTTTTCCTGAATGCGCATGGCTTTTACCAAGGCCGGCAGCGAGGTCGGGACGCCGCCGAGGACACCGCCCGTATTTCCTTTCTCCTTTAGTTTGAGTTGCTCCCAATTGCGCTTCACGGTGGCCTCGTCGTCGGCCTGCGCGTCGCCGTAGATGTGCGGGTGGCGATAGATGAGCTTCTCGCACTGCGCGTTGAGCGCGTCGGCAATATCGAAGGCCCCCTGCTCGGCCGCAATGCGGGCGTAGAAGATGAGGTGCAGCATCACGTCGCCCAACTCCTTGCGAAGGTCGGGCAGGTCGTGACGCAAAATGGCGTCGCTGAGCTCGTAGGTTTCCTCGATGGTGAGGTGGCGCAGGCTGTCCAACGTTTGTTTCTTATCCCAGGGACACTCTTGGCGCAGGCGGTCGAGCACGTCGAGCAGACGGCCGAAAGCTTCGAGCTGCGCCGGGCGACGTGAGGGGGAAAGCAGGGGGTTTTCCATAAAAAAACGGGGAAGACGGGAAAAGTTATCCGCCTGAAATGAGAAAAATACCGTGGCTAAAGCGGCGGAATAACCGGTTTTGCGCGTTAGCCCCACCTAGGGGCCGCGCCCAGCAAAGTGCAGATAACGGGCAAACAACCGGGCTAGCTACCTACTTTTGCAAAGCTAAAGAGACAAACTGTGACCCTGATAAAATCTATTTCCGGCATTCGCGGCACCATTGGTGGGCCTGCCGGCCAAGGGCTGACGCCCCTCGACGTGGTGAAATATACGGCCGCCTACGGGGCCTGGGCCGCGAGCCAAGCTACTGCCAGCAAGCTGATTGTCATCGGCCGCGATGCCCGCTTGTCGGGCGAAATGGTGAGCCGTCTCGTGGCAGGTACCCTGCAAGGGCTGGGCTTCGACGTGCTCGACCTGGGGCTGAGCACTACGCCCACCGTAGAAATGGCCGTGCCCGCCAAACAGGCGGCCGGGGGCATTATTCTCACTGCCTCGCACAACCCCAAGCAGTGGAATGCCCTGAAGCTGCTCGACGCCCACGGCGAGTTTTTGTCGGCCGAGGCGGGCGAGCGCGTGCTGGCGCTGGCCGAGAGCGAAAGCGCCGACTTCGCCCCGGTGACCAAACTGGGCAAGTACACGACCGACGAGGCATTCCTGGCCGAGCACATTGCCGCCATCCTGGCTTCACCGCTGGTGGACGTGGAAGCCATTAAAGCTAAAAACTTCCGGGTGGTAGTCGATGCCGTGAACAGCAGCGGCGGTTTCGCCGTGCCGCAGCTGCTGACGGCGCTGGGGGTTGAAACGGTGGAGAAAATCCACTGCGAGCCTACCGGTGACTTTGCCCACAACCCTGAGCCGCTACCTGAGCACCTGCGCGACATCGCCAAGGTGTTGGAGCGGGGTGGCTTCGACCTCGGTATCGTAGTAGACCCCGATGTGGACCGGCTGGCCCTGGTAAGCGAAAACGGGCAGATGTTTGGCGAAGAATACACGCTGGTGGCCGTGGCCGACTACGTGCTGGGCTACCACGGCGGGGGCAACACCGTGAGCAACCTCAGCAGCACCCGCGCCCTGCGCGACGTGACGGAGAAGCACGGGGGTACCTACACCGCCGCTGCCGTTGGGGAGGTGAACGTGGTAACCAAGATGAAGGAAACCAACGCCGTTATCGGCGGGGAGGGCAACGGGGGTATCATCTTCCCTGAGCTGCACTACGGTCGCGACGCGCTGGTAGGCATTGCCTTGTTTCTGACGCACCTAGCTAAATCGGGCCTTAAAATGAGCCGGCTGCGCAACTCGTATCCCAATTATTTCATTTCAAAAAATAAGATTGAGCTGACGCCCGATATCGACACCGACAAGGTGCTGGTGCAGATGGAGCAGCGCTACGCCAAGCAGCCGGTGAACACCATCGACGGCGTCAAGATCGAGTTTGGCAAAGAATGGGTACACCTGCGTAAGTCGAACACGGAGCCGATTATCCGCATTTATGCCGAGTCGGATTCAAATGCCACGGCCGACCACCTGGCCCAGAAGATTATTGCCGACATCAAGGAGATTATCTCGGTAAAATAAATTGCTGGTAGGGTAAGCTTTAGCTTGCCTTACGCGAGGCAAGCTAAAGCTTACCCTACCTTTTATGCACGCCTACTTCGATAACGCTGCTACTACGCCCCTCGACCCCGAAGTGCTGGATGCCATGCTGCCCTACCTGGCGCAGTACTACGGCAACCCCAGCTCCTTACACGGGCCGGGGCGGCAGGTGCGGTCGGCCATCGAGCAGGCACGTAAATTAGTTGCGCAGCTCCTCAATGCCGCCCCGAGCGAAATCACGTTTACTTCGGGAGGGACGGAGGCCGACAACTACGCCATCTTCGGCAGTGTGCGGACGCTGGGACTGAAGCACGCCATTACCTCGCCGCTGGAACACCACGCCGTGCTGCACCCACTGCAAGCCCTGGCCAAGGGCGGCGAAACCGAACTGAGCTACCTGCGCCACGACGCCCAGGGTCGTCTCGATCTGGGGCACCTCGACGAGCTGCTAGCCAGCCATCCGCGCAGCTTCGTGAGTTTGATGCACGGCAACAACGAAATCGGCAACCTCAACGACATCGTGGCCATCGGCGAAATCTGCGCCCGCTACGATGCCGTGTTTCACACCGATACGGTGCAAACGATGGGGCACTACCGCCACGACGTGCAGCAGCTGCAAAACCACTTCCTGGTGGGCTCGGCGCACAAGTTTCACGGGCCGAAGGGCGTGGGCTTTCTGTACCGGCGGGGCGGGGTGGATGTGGAGCCCCTCATCCACGGTGGCTCGCAGGAGCGCAATGTGCGCTCGGGCACCGAAAACGTGTACGGCATCGTGGGATTGGCCAAGGCGCTCGAAATTGCCTGCCGCGACCTGGCCGAGCACCAACGCCACGTGCAGAGCCTGAAAAATCGCTTCATCCAGCAACTCCGGGCCGGCATCGAAG
>CAJYVK010000013.1 GCA_913778455.1 uncultured Hymenobacter sp.
GATTCGTTGTACCGAATGGTGGGCCACCGCTACCCGGCCATCAAGAAAATGGCCATCGTGGGCTTTCCGCAGCGGCCGGGCGAGTGCTACGAGTTTCGGCTGTATGGCAATGATGGCAACCCCCACACCTACGACCTGGCCAGCGTGTGGGCCGACCCTTACTCGGGCCGCGTGGTGCGGGAAGGGGCCAACACTGGCCTGGCGGGCGGTGCGCTCAACTGGCTGTTGCAGTTTCACTTCTGCTTCCAGCTCGGCATGGACGGAATACTGCTCACGGCCCTGCTGGGCCTCACCCTGCTGGCCTCGGTGCTGACGGGCGCGGTGGTGTACCGCAAGCAGCTGGGCAAGGTGCTGCTATTCCGCGCCCCGCTGCGGCGGCACAACTGGCGGGTGCTGGCCTCCGACCTGCACCGCTACGTGGGCACCTGGGCACTGCTGCTCAACGCGCTCATCTGCTTTACCGGCTTCTGGATGAACCTCTTCGGCTTCGACCCCGCCGCCTGGCGGGCGCAGTGCCAACCGGCCCCGCCCAATCAGCTCATGACCCGCCCGGTCGATGAGCTGCTGGCCACGGCCCGGGCGGCCTACCCCGAACTGGTGCCCACCCGCATCCGGCTGCCTACCCAGCCGGGCGCACCCTTTGAGGTCGATGGCACGGTACCCGGCCACGCCCTGCCCTGGGGACCAGGCGCGGCGGTGCAGGTCGACCCCACCACCGGCCGGCTGCTGGCCGTGCGCCGGGCCTGGCAGGCGGCCTGGCCCGCGCAGTGGGAAGCCCTGATGGGACCGCTGCACTTCGGCACCTTCGGCGGCTGGCCCGTGCGCATGCTCTACGTGGTGGTGGGCCTCACGCCGGGGCTGCTGGCGCTCACAGGGTTCGCGCTGTGGTACCGGCGGCAGCCGCGAGCGCGGCGGGCTTAGCGGGTGGGGCTACTGCGCCTCGCCGCTCTTGCAAAGCACTTGGCACACACTTGCTTCGGACGAGAAAAAGTGCTACCACGCGCTGTTTGGCGGCTTGCGTGGGCCGGGCGCCGCACTAAGCTGGAGCTTGGTGTTACACTTCTCAATTGCTCTTTATGAAATCGCTGATTACCTGTTCTTTTTTTCTTCTAACCGCACCCGCGCTAGCCCAAACCACCGTGCGCGGCGTGGTGCGCCACACCGATGGCCCGCTGGCTGGCCGGCCGCTGGGCGGGGCTACCGTGAGCAGCCCGCAGGCCAGCCAGGTGGCTACTACCGACAGCGCCGGGCGCTTCGAACTGCGCGGGCGAACGGCCATTACTACGCTTATCGTCAATCACTTGGGGTTTTTACCGCAAACGGTGCGAGTGAGTGGTGGCGAACCCCTTACCATCGGCCTCGCGGCCGACGCGGCCACTACGCTGGGCGAGGCCGTGGTGACGTCGAAGTATTACCGGCAGTACACTACCCAGGCCATCTCGGGGGCGCTGCGGCTGCGCACGCCCCTGCTGGAACTGGCCCAGAACGTGCAGGCCGTAACGCCCGAGGTCATTGCCGACCAAGGCAGTGTGAACATGACCGAGGGCGTGAGCCGCAACGTGAGCGGCGTGGTGCGCCAGGAAATATCCAATAATCTGGGGCCGTTCCTGTTTATGCGGGGCGGGCAGATTGCCAGCCTGCGCAACGGCGTCGACCTTACGCCCATCTACCGCGGCCCCGTGCCCGACGATGCCGCCGTTATCGACCGGGTGGAGTTTGTAAAGGGGCCGTCGCTGTTCATGAACAACATCGGCGACCCGGCCGGCAGCTTCAACGTGGTGACCAAACAACCCACCGGCACGCCGCGCTACGCAGTTACGGCCATGCTGGGCAGCTACGATTTGTACCGCCTCGCCACTGACCTCGACGGCAAGCTTGGGGCGTCGGGCAAGCTGCGCTACCGCCTCAACGCGATGGCCATGCGCAGCAACTCTTTCGTGCAGGGCGACTTCAACAAGCGCCTGCTGGTGTCGCCGGTGCTGAGATACCAATTCAACGACCGCACGGCCATCATGGCCGAGTATAATTTTCAGGCGTTCAGCTACGGATTGTACAGCCCCATCGTCATGACACCCAACGGCTTCGGCTCGCTGCCGCGCAATTTTACCATCAGCGAGCCCAGCCTGCCGCCCATCCGGGTGCGCGACTACTCGGGCATGCTCACGGCCACGCACCAGTTCAACGCCGACTGGCAGCTGACCACGCGGGGCGCTTTCCTCGTTGACAATGCCGAAGGCATCTACCTCTGGGTGACGGGCGTGAACAAAGCCGCTCCCAACGTACTGCTGCGCAATCCCAAGTACGACCTCAACCGCACGCAGGTGGTATCGGAGCAGGTGTTCGTCAATGGCAAGTTTACCACCGGCCCGCTCACCCACCAGCTGCTGGCGGGGATCGATGCCAATCAAAAGAAATTCTTGGCCGCCAGCTACGTAGAGTACGACACCGCGCCCACCGCCACCGGCGGCACCCAGCTCGTGTACTATCCGCTCGACGTGACCAACCCGGTGTACGGGACCGAAATTCCCGGCTACCACGCGCCCAACGGGCTGGCCTCGCGCAACACCGAGCAGACCATCAATTACTATTCCCTCTACGCGCTCGATGAGGTGACGCTATTTGCCAATAAGCTACGCATCACACCGGGCCTGCGCTACACGGCCGTGAAAACCAACAATTTGGTATCGGGCGTAGCCAGCGGCTCGGCCGACAACGTAGTGACGCCCCGGCTGGGCCTCAGCTACAGCCTCACCCCCAGCCTGTCGGTGTACGGGCTCTACGATCGCACCCTGGTGCCGCAGGCCGGGTCCACGAGCAGCGGCGCAGCCCTGAGCCCGGTAAAGGGTACCAACCGCGAAATCGGCCTCAAGAAAAACTGGCTCGACGGGCGCTGGACCTCGGCCGTGGCGCTGTACTACATCACCCGCTCGGGCATTCTGGCCACCGACCCTAATAATAGTCTCTACCGCATTCAGGTGGGCGAAAACCACGCCCAGGGCGTCGATGTCGATGTCATCGGCCAGGTGGTGCGCGGCCTCAACGTGGTGGTGAACTACGCTTACAACGACTCCAAAATCGACCGCGACGTGAACCCGGCGCTGGTGGGGGCGCGCACCCCGCTCTACGTCAAGCACGTACAAAATACCTGGCTCAACTACGAGCTACCGGCCCGCTTAATACGCGGCCTCAGCTTCTCGCTGGGCTACCAGTACCAGGCCGGCCGGGGCGAGCGCTACGCCGTAGCCAACCTGCACCATGCGCCCGACTACTTCCGCCTCGACGGCGGCGTGGGCTGGCAGTCGCCGCACTTCAAGGTAAATTTGCTCGTCAACAACCTGCTCGACCACAACCTCATCGCCACGCCCTGGAACCGTAACGGGCTCTACTACTGGGTGTCGCAGCCCGGCCGCAATGGGCGGCTGACGGCGAGTTACGTTTTTTAAATTGAAGCTACTTGCAATTACCAAGCTTGACCTTGCAAGCGCTGTGGCGGCAGGCACTGACGTTGTTTAGGAAGGTCTATTCACCTACCCACCACGTCCGTCATGCTGAGCCTGCCGAAGCATCTTAGCAGGTTTCGTTCGGCTGTGCCCAGCCAAGATGCTTCGGCAGGCTCAGCATGACAGCCGGACGGGAGACGGATTAAGTGAGTAAAATCTCCAAATAGCTTTTCGCTCTGAGTTGCCCGCTTTACTCATTAATAAGCAATTGGCAACAAATTCTCTATCATGCTGCAAGCAGAAAATCTGACCAAGCGCTACGGCTCCCACCTGGCACTCGACAACCTCAATCTAGCTATCCCACCCAGCGAGGTGTATTGCCTGCTGGGCTCCAACGGGGCCGGCAAATCTACGACCATCAATATTTTCCTGGGTTTCATGCCGGCCAGCAGCGGGCGGGCGCTCATCGACGGGTTGGAAGTCGCCGTGAACAACCACGCCACGCGGGCACTGGTGGCCTACATTCCCGAAATCGTGAACCTCTACCCCACCCTCACGGGCCTCGAAAATCTGGCGTTTTTCAGTGGCTTGTCGGGCTTCACGTATTCGCGGGATGAGCTGGTCGACTTCACGCGCACGGCCGGCTTACAGGCCGGGGCGCTCGACCAGCGGGTGGGCGGCTACTCGAAGGGCATGCGCCAAAAGGTGGGCATCGCCATCGCGCTGGCCAAGCAGGCCAAGGTGCTGTTTCTGGACGAGCCTACCTCGGGGCTCGATCCGCACGCTTCCAACGAGTTTGCGCAGGTGATTCGCCGCCTCAGCGGGCAGGGGGTGTGCACCCTCATGGCCACCCACGACTTGCTGATGGCCAAGGAGCTGGGCCACCGCATCGGCATCATGCACCAGGGCCGTTTGCGCCAGGAGCTACGCGCCGACGAGGTGGCCTACGCCGAGCTTACCGACCTGTACCTCTCCACCGTCAACCACCCGGCCTAAATGCTGCGCTTACTCATTGGCAAGGAGCTGCGCGAGCTGCGGCGCACCACCAACGTGGCCTGGCTGCTGGCTGGCCTGGGGTTGCTGCTGGGGCTGGCTTTTTACAACGGCTACACCTACTACACCACGCGCAGCGCGTTTTTGCGCGACTCCCAACGCACTACCTACGAGCAATTTATCAGCCAGGGCGATAAAAACCCGCACCTGGGGGCGCACTTCGGCTTCTACGCCTACAAGCCCACCGCCGACCTGGCCCTGCTCGACAACGGCGTGGAAGACTACACTGGCAATTCCTTCTACCTGGAGCCGCACCGGCGCGGCGAGGTCAAGTTTCGGGAAGTGAGCGACGCCACCGCGCTGCGCAGCTTCGGCTTTTTGAACGTGGGCTATTTTGCCCAGTTGCTGCTACCGCTGTTCATTTTTTTGCTGACCCATAATCTGTTTGCCAAGGAGTGGGAAAACGGCACCATCAAATTGGTGCTCAGCTCGCGCCTCGGCGCGGGGCAACTGGTGGCGGGCAAGCTGCTGGCCGCTGGCGTGGTGGTGGGGGCCATAGTAGGGCTATTGGCCCTCGGGCCGCTGGCACTGCTGGCATGGCACCTGGGGCTGGCGGGGCTGGTCCCGCTGCTACCCACTTACGCTTGCTACGTGGCTGGGCTGCTGCTCTACGCGGCGCTGCTCACGGTGCTGGGCGGGGCGGTGTCGCTGCTGACGCGCAGCTCGGCGCTGGCCCTGGTGGTGCTGGCGGGCTTCTGGCTGCTGGGCGTGTTTCTGGTGCCGCGCCTGGCCGGTGAGCTGGCGCAGCGTGCCGACCCGCCCACCACGGCCGTGGCCTTCGACGACGATACCTTCCGCGACATGCAGTACGGCGTAGGCGGTGAAGGCACCAAGGACGAGCGCCGCACCGCGCTGGCCGACAGCGTTATGGCGCAGTATAAAGTCAAGCGCCTCGAAGACCTGCCGGTATTTTTCGTGCCCATCACCATCGAGTTTTTCGAAGACAGCGACGCCCGGGTGCTCAACCGCGCCTACGCCGCTATCGAGCGCACCGAAACCCGCCAAAACCGCTTGGTGCAGCTCAGCGCCCTGCTCTCGCCCTTCCTGGCCTTCCGCGAGCTGAGCTTGCACCTCACCGCCACCGACCTCGCCACCCACCGCGACTTTGCCGACCGCGCCGAAGTTCATCGCCGCCGCGTGGGCGAAATCGTGGATGCCTTTTACCAGAAAAATACGGTGGCGGGCAATGCTTTCTGGCGCACGGTGCCGCAGTTTGCCTACACCGCGCCGGGGTTGGGCTGGCGGCTGCGCCACGCCGCTGGGCCGCTAGCCTTGTTGCTGGGCTGGGCCGTGGCGGCCGGGGGGCTACTGGCGCTGGGGGTACGACGACTGCGGGGGTAGGCTCTATTATGAATTATGAATTATGAATTATGAATTATGAATTATGAATTATGATACAGTTCTTCCCCGCGTCTGTCATGCTGAGCTTGCCGAAGCATCTTGCTCGCTTCGTTGAACGGCTTGACAACGAAGCGAGCAAGATGCTTCGGCAAGCTCAGCATGACAGACGCGGGGAAAACGCCCTTCTAAACACCCACAATCTCACTGAGCCCAATCCATTTTTCATTTTTAATTCCTGCGCATTCCTTTTGCAAGTGCACCTACCGTTTTCATGCCTTCCCCCATCCTTCCCATCCTCTGGCGCCACGAGCTGATTTCACTGCACCGCAACCGCGTGCTGGTGGTGCTCTTTTCGCTGGTGCTAGTGGTGTTGCTGGCCGCGCTGTGGGCCGGTAGCAGCCAGCTGCACACGCAGCAGCGCACGCTGGGCCGCATCCGGGCGCACCGCCTCGAAATGCAGGACAGCCTGGTGCGCCGCATCCAGCGCGTGGAGGCGGCCGGGATGCGCTACCGCGGCTTTATCTGGGACGACCCGACGTTTGCCTACAACACGGCTCGCAACGAGGGGCCGCAGTACGCCGTGAAGGCCCCGTTTGCCTTGCAGGCGCTGGCTACGGGGCAGAGCGGGATGCAGCCCTTCTACTATAAGGTGTACATCACCAAAAAACAGCAGCTCGTGCACGAAAGCGAGATTGTCAATAGCTACCTGCAATTCGTGGGCACCTTCGACTTCTCTTTCGTGGTGGTGTATCTGGTACCGCTGCTCCTTATCGTTTTCACGTACAACGTGGTATCGGCCGAGCGCGAGCAGGGCACCTGGGTGCTGCTCAAGACGAGCAATCAGTCTATCGCCCGGCTCACGCTGGTGCGGCTGGGCATTCGCTACGGGCTATTCACGCTGTTTTTCTGGGCAGTGGTGACGCCCGTGCTGGCGGCGCTGGTGGGGCCAGCCTTTCTGACAACGGCCAACTGGTGGTGGCTGGTCGCGGCCGTATCGCTGTACTTCGCCTTCTGGTTTGCGCTGGCCCTGCTGGTTAATAGCTTCGGTCTCAGCTCTACTCTCAACGCGCTGACGCTCATTTTCGGCTGGCTGGGACTGGGGCTGCTGGTACCGGCGCTGCTCCAGTTGGGCCTCGACCGGGCCTACCCCATCCCGAGCCGTATCGCCATTACTACGGCCGAGCGCGACGCCATCAACCGCTACTTCGAGCGCGACGGGCAGGCGCTCACCAAGGAGGTATTCAGCAGCCCACGCACGCTCATCCGACAGGCCTCGGTAGTGACGCCGGGCATGGTCTACGGCTATGGCGTTATCGTGTATAAGAGCCAGGAAATTAAGGATGCCGCCGCCCGCCAGGCCGAGCGCCAGCTCTACGGTCAGATTGAGCAGCAGCAAGCCGCCCTGCGCGGCTGGCAGCTGCTAAGCCCGGCGCTCTGGCTCCAGGAAACCCTAGCGGGGCTGGCCGGCACGCACTGGCAGCAGTTCAACCACTTCAGCCGCGACGTGGATGATTTTCGCACCCTTACCCAGCGTTTCTTTTACCCCAAGATGGCGCTCGAAAGCACCTACCGCACCTTCACCGTGAGCGACGCCGAGGCCATTCCGCAGTTTCGCCCACGGGTGTACACCGATTATGGCTGGCTACTGCTGGGGCCGGCGCTGCTGCTTTACGCGAGCGTAGTGCTGGCGCTGGGCGGCTGGGGCTACCGCCGGCTGCTGCACGCGGGGCGGTAGTGCATGTAGCATTCCTGCTTATTTTACTTTATCACTCATAACGTCCGTCACGCTGAGCTTGCTTCGGCAAGCTCAGCGTGACGGACGTTGTCCTTTTACCTCTGCTATACTTACCAACCTCACATCTCCGCCAGCATTTCCAGCACCAGGTGCTCGGTGGGCGACAGTTCGTCCTTGTCCAGCGGGTCGGCGTCGTGGCGGCGCAGGTACTCGATGAGCCGGCCCGATTTGAATAGTTCCGTTACCTGCGGATGAATGTAGTATTTGGCACAAACCGTGGGCGTGTTGCCGAGATTACTAGCTACTTCCTTGGTAGCTTGGCGGATAGCCTTGTCGTGGGCCATTTCTGCGTCGCCGTTCAGCACGCGCTCCAGGCATTCTACCATTTTCACGGTGCCGCCCCAAGTGCGGAAATCCTTGGCCGAAAGCGCAATGCCGGTGTGCCGGTGCAGGTAGTCGTTGACGTGGCCCGATTCCAGCGGGTGGCGCTGGCCATCGGGACCGTAAAATTGAAACAGGTGCTCGCCGGGAATCTCCTGGCACTGCCGCACCAGGCGGGCCAGCCGGCGGTCGTGAATGGTCACGTCGTGGGCCACGCCCTTCTTACCAACGAACGAAAAGCGCACGTCGGCCCCGTGGATTATGGCGTGATCGTCGAGCAGCGTGGTGAGGCCGTAGCTTTTATGTTTCTTGGCGTATTCCTCGTTGCCGATGCGGATAAACGACTGGTCCATCAGCGTGAGTACCAGCGCCACGACTTTGTCGCGGGTGAGGCCGGGGCGGGCCAGGTCCTTCCGTAGCTGCTGGCGCAGCTCGCCCAGCTTCTGGCCGAAGGCCAGCAGGCGCGAAAACTTGGTGAGCGAGCGGGCCGCGTCCCAGGCCGGGTGGTAGCGGTACTGCTTGCGGCCAGCCGCGTCGTGGCCCGTCACCTGGAGGTGAAAGTTGGGGTTGGGCGCAATCCAGACGTCGGTCCACGCCGGCGGAATGACGAAGCTCTTTATTCGCGCCAACGTTTTTTCGTCCTCGATTTTACGGCCTTTGGCATCCACGTACACAAACTCGTGCGCGCCGACGGCCTCGCGCCGCAGGCCGGGGCCAGCATCGGTGGCGTAGCGCAGGCCGGCCAATTCGGCCTGGCGGGCAGGGTCTTTATACAGTTCGTGGGCAGCCAGCTCCTGAATGGGCGGCAGACTTTTCTTGCGAGGTTGGGAGCGCAGGGGCGCGTGGGTGGCGGTCATAGCAGAGCAGGCTAAAAAACAGGCTGTACGCAATTGCGGCCCGCAGGGCGATGCCGCCCGAATGACCCGCTGGCCGTAGGTTTGCCGGATGGATATAGCGCAATGGCTAGCGGACGGCTGGGAATGGGTCGATGCGTCGATAACGCGCATAGCGGCGCGGCTGGGTCGGCTGCGCCCGCTGCACCTCGACGTGTACCGCAGCTACGGCACGCCCCACCGCTTCTACGTGAAGGGCCGCCTGCTCGCCGACCGCGGCCTCACGCCCCAAACCGAGGCTGACTCGCCGTGGCGCAATTTTCAGGCCATGTACCGGCGCTTCAACAGCCGCGAAATCCCGGGGGCCGAGGTCGTTATCTCGCTACCCAACCACCTGGAGATGCCCGTCGTGACGGGCAACACCGGCTACTTCACCCTGCGCCTCGACCCGCCCGTACTGCCGCCCTCGGTCGAGTACCTCTGGCACCCGGTACCGGTGCGCCTCACCAAGCTGCCGCGCCGGTTTCGGGGCCTGCTGGGCCAGGTGACGGGTACGGCGCAGGTGCTCATTCCGCCGCCCTCGGCTGAGTTTGGCATTATCTCCGACCTCGACGATACGGTTATTGTCACCAAAGCCACCCACATTTTGCGGATGCTGCGCACGGTGCTGCTGCGCAATGCCCACTCGCACGAGACGCTGGCGGGCGTGGCGGCCTTTTACCAGGCGCTGCTGCGCGGCCGCAACGGCCAGCCCGACAATCCGTTTTTCTACGTCAGTTCCTCGCCCTGGAACCTCTACGACGTGCTCGACGACTTTCTGCGCCTGCAAGGCGTGCCCCCCGGCCCGCTGCTGCTGCGCGAAACGCTCATCGGCCGCACGCCCGGCTCGGAGCAGAAGCCCACGGCGGCCTCGCCGCACCACGGCCACAAGCTTAAGGAAATCAACCAGATCCTCGACACCTACCCCGAGCTGACGTTTATTCTGCTCGGCGATAGCGGCCAGCAAGACCCCGCCATCTACGCCGAGGTTGTGCGCACGCACCCCGGCCGCATTCGGGTGGTGTACATCCGCGACGTGGGCGTGCCTGCCCGCGCCACCCACGTCGCCCCCCTGGCCGAGGCCCTGCGCCGCGATACCGGCGTGGAGCTACTGCTGGTACCCGATTACCTGGCCGCCGCCGCCCACGCCGAAGCCCACGGCTTGATCACGGCCGAGGGGCTGGCCAGCGTTCGGGCCGAGTTTGCGCAGCGGCAGGAGACCGTCAGCGGCTAGCACCGTCCGTTCCCGCCTTCGGCTTCTACTTTTGCGCCGTGGCGCACTCTTTCCAAACCCTCCTGCCCTCCTGGCGCACCACGCTGCGCGTGGCCCTGCAAACCGTGACGGCACTGTTTCTGCTCACCGTAGCCTGGGTACTACTCTACCGCTGGCTGGCCCCGCCCGCCACCTGGCTCATGCTCGACCGCCGCGCCCACGCGCCGGTGGGCCTGGGCTACATCGGCATTCAGGCCGACCCGCGCCACGTGCGCTACGACTTTACCAGCCTCGACGAGGTGGCCCCCAGCATCCCGCTGGCCGTGGTGGCGGCCGAGGATCAGCGCTTCCTGCTGCACCACGGCTTCGACGTGGACGGCATGTGGAAGGCCGCCCAGTACAACTGGCACCGCGCCGACGGCAAGCCCGTGCGCGGCGGCTCGACCATCAGCCAGCAGGTGGCTAAGAACGTCTTTCTCTGGCAGGGCCGCTCCTACGTGCGCAAGGCCGCCGAGGCATATTTCACGGTGCTTATCGAATTGCTCTGGAGCAAGCGGCGCATCATGGAAATGTATCTGAGCGTGGCCGAGATGGGCGACTGCACCTTCGGCGTGGAAGCCGCCAGCCAGCGCTACTTTCACAAGCCCGCCCGTAACCTCAGCGCCCCCGAGGCCGCCCTGCTCGCCGGCGTGCTGCCCAACCCGCTTCGCTTCCGGGCCAGCCAGCCCGGCCCCCAGGCCCGCGCCAAGCAGTTGCGCGTGCTGCGTCGCATGCGGGCGCTGGGCGGCGTCGCTTACGTGTCTACCTTGCTCAACCGCTAAGCACAGCGCAGGCAGTAGCTTGCGCTGCAACTGGCGGGATTAACTCATTCTCAAGCTAACGCTTATGCTACCTTCTCTGCTGCTCACGCTGGCTCTAGCGGCCCCGCCTACTCCGCGCCAAGCCATTGCCCAGGTGCTTACTACCCAGGCCGCCGCCTGGAACCGGGGCGACATCCCCGCCTTCATGGCCGGCTACTGGCACTCCGACTCGCTGGTGTTTATCGGTAAAAAGGGCGCTACCTACGGCTGGCAGCCTACCCTCGACACGTACAAGAAAAGCTACCCCAACGCCGCCCAGATGGGCCACCTCGACTTCAGCCAGCTGCGCATCACGCCCCTCAGCCCCGAGATAGCGCAGGTAGTGGGCCACTGGCACCTGACCCGGCCCGATGCGCCCACCGGCGACGCGCAGGGGCAGTTTCTATTGATTTTTCGTAAGATCAAGGGTAATTGGATGATAGTGGCCGATCATTCGAGCTAAGTCCTCCTTAATCTTATGAGAATCGACCAACTGCTGGCCGCACTCAAAAAGGAGCTGCAGGATACGTTCGCCCAAGTAGATAGCTGGTTCGACCAGCCTGTTAGCCTGCGCGCTTACGGGCCTACCGACAACGGCTGGACCATTGATGAGATACTGAATCACATTGGCCTGACTAATCATTACCTACTTATTCTCATTGAGAAAGGCACATCCAAGTCCTTAGCTGCCGCAAACAGCCTCGACTTGCCGGCAGCCATTGCGAGCTACGATTTTCCGTACGCTCGGCTGGCCGCTATTGGCACGCTCCATGCGTTTCCGTGGGCGCGGCCAGCTCACATGGAACCCCGCACCTACCCCCGGCTGCAACCCGTAGTACGCCAACAATTGCACGACCAGTTGGCGCAAATTCTGCTGGTCTTAAGCCGACTGGCCAACGGCGAAGGCTTGCTACACCAAACAACCATGTCGGTGAATGAGCTGGGTAAGCTCAACGTGTACGAGTACGTCTATTTTCTAGCCCAACACGCTCGTCGCCACCTCGTTCAGATGCAGGATAACCGCGCCGAATGGCTAGCCCAAGCACCGGTTACTATTTGACGGCGGACGCAGGATAATTACTCGGCACGCCTAATATATTTGCTGCCGTTGCGTATCTTTGCGCCGTATTCAACCTTCTCAGCCTTAGTTCTCATGAAAAAGACTACCGCCCTCTCGTCGCTGCTGTTTCTCGGTGGCCTGGGCTCGCTCCGCTACCTGAGTGCGCAGCTGGCCTCCCTCAACCTGACTTTCTCCCTGCACGGCGAAGAGGACCATTACTACCTCTAGCCGAGCGGATTTCCCACCCCATCGCAGTGCCTAGCCCCGCCCCCGGCGGGGCTTTTTGCGTAAGAAGCGCCCGACCGTACCGACCTTCGCGGCCGGTTTATCCATTTTTCACGTGCCGTCGGCCCCGCTGGGCCGGCGTCTTTTACGCCCACTTACCCGTGACGCTCGACACCAATCAGCAGCAGGTCAGCTACATCATTGGCCGCGACCTGGCCCGCAACTTCGCCCAGCAGGGCCTGGAGCTGGATATCGACACCCTGGCCGCCGCCCTCAAGGAAGGCCTCGCCGGCCAGCCCAGCCGCCTCACCCAGGAGCAAATGCAGGCTGCCATGCAGCAGCTGCAAGAGCAGCTCGGCGGTGGCATGGACGATGACGACGACGACACCCAAAACCCCAACGCCATGAACAACAAAGCCGAAGGCGAAGCCTTCCTCGCCGAAAACGCCCAGAAGCCCGGCGTCACCACCCTGCCCAGCGGCCTCCAGTACGAGGTACTGACCGAAGGCAACGGTAAAAAGCCCACCCTGCGCTCGTCGGTAACCACCCACTACCACGGTACCCTCATCAACGGTAAGGTATTCGACAGCAGCTACCAGCGCGGCCAGCCGGCTACCTTCCCGGTCAACGGCGTAATTGCCGGCTGGACCGAAGCCCTCCAACTCATGGGCGAAGGTGCGAAGTACCGTCTCTACATCCCCGCCGACCTGGCCTACGGCAAGCGCGGGGCGGGCCGCGACATCGGCCCCGACTCGACGCTCATTTTCGACGTGGAGCTGCTGAAAGTAAACAACTGAGCTGCCGCGTCGGCCGGGGCGCTGACGGCGTCCACTACCCTGTCGGCCACGGCGCCCGCCGTGGCTTCCGCCCCCACCTGGGTGCGGAGCAGTACCGCCACATCCGCTAGCCCCCGGCCATCCATGTCCGACGCCCCAGTTACCCCCGTTACCCCGCCACCGGCCCCCGCGCCGGTGGCGGCTTTGGTTGCGGCCCCTCCGGCGGCTGATAATTCGCCTTCGGCTGAGGTCACGGCGGAAGCCAGCTTCCCCGTAGCGGAAGGGCCGGAAGCAGCGGGGGCCGACGCGTCGCCCGAAGCCGTTAGCTCAGAGCCCACGACGGCCCCGCTACCGCCACCTGCCCCGCTGCCCCCGGTGCGCAGCCCCGACGGCCGGTTCGTACTCACGGCGACTGCGCTCACGGTGCTGGGCCGGACTTTCGGCCTGCGCGAGATTGAGCGGGCCGAGGTGCAGCCGGTACGCTGGCTGCTGTGGTACCTGCTGGGTGGCCTGGGGCTGGCTATCGTGCTGCTGCTGTTTTTGAATAACTGGCTCCGCACCCTGCCCACGATGGCCGGCCTGCTGGTCACCGCCCTCATGCTGCTCTACGGCCACCGGGGCACCAACCGACTGCGCCTGTGGCTACTAGGCCGCGAGGCAGCGCATTTTGCCCTGCCCGGCGATGCCGACCTCTGGCGCCGCCTCACGGGCGAGCTCAACCGCCGGGTGGCCCGCGCCCACGACCAGGCCGCGGCCGAAGCGGCTATTTTGCTAGCGGCGCTGGAGGCCGAGCGTAATGCCCAGGCGGCAGCGGCGATAGAAGCCGCTGCCGAGCAGCCTCCGGCCGGGCCCGTCATTTCGGACGAGCCGGCGTAGGGTCGGCTTACCTCCTTACTTTTACCGCGTCACCAAGCCATTTTCGTCGCTCTCTGACCAAGTAATTACCCGTTACCCCATGAGTTCTAAATCTTCGCACACCGCCATTTCCGGCGCTGGGCTGCTTATCGCGCTGGGCATCATCTACGGCGACATCGGGACTTCGCCGCTCTACGTGATGTCATCTATTCTCAAGAGTGGCCGGGTGCCCGGCCTCATCGACGAGGCCCTGGTGCTGGGCGGCATTTCGTGCGTTATCTGGACGCTCACGCTCCAAACTACCGTCAAGTACGTGCTGCTCACGCTCAATGCCGACAACAACGGCGAGGGGGGCATTTTCTCGCTCTACGCCCTGGTGCGGCGGCGCGGGGCCTGGCTGTCGGCCGTGGCCATCATCGGCGGGGCCGCGTTGCTGGCCGACGGGGTGATTACGCCGCCCATCTCGGTGTCGTCGGCGGTGGAGGGCTTGCGGGCCGTGTACCCCACCATTCCTACCGTGCCCATCGTAATTGGCATCATCGCGGCGCTGTTTCTGGTTCAGAGCTTCGGAACGCAGATCGTAGGTAAGGCTTTCGGGCCGATTATGTTCCTGTGGTTTACCATGCTGGGCGTGCTGGGCGCGATTTGGATTACCCACAACCCTACCATTTTGCGGGCGCTCAATCCGTACTACGCCTACCAGTTGCTGGTCAATTACCCGGGCGGTTTCTGGCTGCTGGGCTCGGTGTTTTTGTGTACCACCGGGGCCGAGGCGCTGTATTCCGACCTCGGGCACTGCGGCAAGGGTAACATCCGCATGAGCTGGACCTTTGTAAAGGTTACCCTGCTGCTCAACTACTTGGGTCAGGGCGCGTGGCTGCTCGCTCACAAGGGCCAGCAGATTGGCGAGCAAAACCCCTTCTATGCCCTCATGCCGTCGTGGTTTCTGCTCTTCGGCATCGGGCTGGCTACGGTGGCGGCGGTAATTGCCTCGCAGGCGCTCATCACCGGCTCGTTTACGCTGGTGGCCGAGGCCATTCGCCTCAATATGTGGCCCAAGGTGCGCCTCAACTACCCCACCGACGTGAAGGGCCAGCTCTACGTGCCCAGCATGAACCGCCTGCTGCTCGTGGGCTGCATCGGGGTAGTGCTGTTCTTCCGCGAAAGCTCCAACATGGAAGCGGCCTACGGGCTGGCCATCACGCTCACCATGCTCATGACCACGGTGTTGCTCACGGTGTGGCTGCGTAAAATCAAGCGGGTGGCCCTGCCGCTGGTGGCGCTGTTCGTGCTGGTGTACGGCTTCATTGAGGGCTCGTTTATGCTGGCCAACCTCATCAAGTTTCCGCACGGCGGCTGGGTGTCGCTGGCCATCGGCACGGCCCTGATGAGCGTGATGTACGTGTGGCTGAAAGCGTTCTACATCAAGCGCCGCCTCACCGACTTCGTGAAGATGGAGCCCTACATCGAGCCGCTCAAGCAGCTTTCCAACGACGACTCCATCTCCAAATACGCTACGCACCTGGTGTTTTTGACTTCGG
>CAJYVK010000014.1 GCA_913778455.1 uncultured Hymenobacter sp.
GGTAATGTCCTCGTCATCCCCCAGCAGCGTGCCGAAGGACTGCAGGTTGCCGTTTTCCTGGTACACCTTGCGGTCTTCCTTGTTTTTGGCCCGCAGGCTGTCGAAGCTCAGCACCACCAAGCTCAGCTGCTCCTGTACGCTGCTGGCCGAAAAGCCGCTGCCTTGCAGCAGGGCTGCTTTGTCGTACACCTCCACGCGGCCGGCGAAGTGGGTGTTGATTTTCTGCCGGTAGGGGTGGCCGGGGTCTTTCAGGTGGCGCAGCGTCTGCTCCAGAATGGTAATGGAGGGCACCAGCCACACCACGGCCCTGGGCCGGCCCACCGGGAAGGCCGCGAAAATGGTGCGCAGGGCGTTGGCCGCCAAGAAGGTTTTGCCGCCGGCCGTGGGCACCTTGATGGTGACGTGCGGCACGCCGGGCACCGTGTTTTTGTAGGGCTCGATGGCCGTGCCCGGAAACGGCTGCAAGGGCGTGCGCGGGTGCGCCGCCCAGAAGTCGTGGAAGGCGTCGGGCAGGTTTTTGGTGGCCTGCACGCAGTCCAGATAACGGGCGAGGTCGGTGAGTACCTCTTGCTGGTAGGGTTTGAGCTCCATGAGGGTGGGCGTATGGCGGCAATCAGCTAAACGGCAGGCTACAAAAACGTCATGCTGAGCGAAGCCGGAGGCGAAGTCGAAGCATCTCTACCGCTTCGTGGCAACCGAAGGCTAGCGTAGCCAACGGGATTGATTACTACTGCGGTAGAGATGCTTCGACAAACTCAGCATGACGTTCTACTAGAGCTAGAAGCGCGAAATGTCGCGGGGGATTTTCTTGAAAATGATGCCGTGCTGGGTCAGGAACTCGGCCGGCAGCAGGCAGTTGTCGGCGTAGATGATGTACTGCCCGGCGCGGGTGCGCATGGTGGCCAGAAAGTCGTGGTTGAGCGTGGTCACGGCGTCGGGCTCGTAGTGGAAATAGTAGGCCGTATCGTCGTGCCGGGCCAGAAACGCCGCGTTGTCGGCTTCAGCCTCGGCTAGGGGGGGTAGGGCCTGCTTGGTTTCGGCGTAGTAGATGTACTGGCGCAGGCCCGGCAGGCCGGCCCGCTCGTTCAGCTCGCCGCCGTCGGTAAACACTGGCTCGCCCAGCGTGAGGTAGTCGAAGCTGCCGCCGGTGCCGGGCTGGCCGCCGTAGCCCTGCATCACGCGCTTCACCCGCTCCGCCGTGATGTGCTCGGCGTAGTCTTCCATCTCCGTGAGGATGAACTTGCGGTTGCCACCGTCCTGCTGGTTGAGCTTGAGCACGGCGTGGGCCGTGGTGCCGCTGCCGGCGAAGCTGTCGAGGACGATAGAGTCTTTGTCGGTGGCTAGCTGCAAAATACGTCGTAGTAGTTTCGTTGGCTTTGGGGTATCAAATTCACCAGCTTCGCCGAATATACCAGTTAGCTCTTTAGAAGCTTCTTGGTTGTGAGATACTTCGCTATTTGGCCACCATGTCCAAACGGTAACACCTTCCGTTTCACTGAGAAACTTCTTTTGGCGTGGTCTAGCAGTACCTTTTGCACCAAACCAAACACGCTTATCCGCTATCAAACCTAAGAAAGTGTCTTCGGCCATAGCCCAGCATCTTCCTTTGGTCGGTTTGAGGAATTTGCCGGTTGGCGCGGGGATGGCATAAAATTGATTTTCAGTAGCGTGTCCGGTTTGTCCAGACATATCAACTGATGCCCATGGCCCCCTAGGGTCATTATCTGGATTCTTATAGGCTTTCGCTCGTTCACCGCTAAGCTCAACCAAATTCATTTTGAACAGAGCTTTCTTCTTGGCATAAGCAACAATGTAGTCGTGAGCAGGGCCAAGATTTTTCCTTGCATCTGGAGATGTTCTTTTCTGCCAAATGATGTTGGCTATGAAGTTTCCAGGGCCAAAAATTTCGTCTAAAACAAGCTTTAGACTGGCTTGCTCGTTGTCATCGATTGAAATAAAAATGGCCCCATCTTCCGCCAGCAGCTTGTGCAGCAGTTTGAGGCGTGGGTATATCATGCACAGCCATTTATCGTGGCGGGAAAGGTCTTCGCCTTCCTTGCCCACTACCTGGCTCAGCCACTTCTTGAGTTTGGGGTCGTTAACGTTGTCGTTGTACACCCAGCCCTCGTTGCCGGTGTTGTAGGGCGGGTCGATGTAGATGCACTTCACCCGGCCCTCGTACTGGGGCAGCAGGGCTTTCAGGGCTTCGAGGTTGTCGCCGTGGATAATCTGGTTGCCGCTGCCGGTGGGCGCGGTGGTGCGGGTGCCGTCGGCCAGGGCCCCGTACTGGTGGTCGAGGAGGCGAAACGGAACGTCCTGGTGGTGGTTGATGACTTTGTCTTTACCAATCCAGTGGAGGGTGGGCATGCGGCGAGCGTAAGGGAAGTGAGGCAAAGAACGCCGCCCGAAGCCGGGCGTGGGTCTTTGTGAAAGCGGGTAGGGGCGGTGGCTAGGGCCGCGCGGTTTGGAGGAGGCCTAGGGGCGTAGCTGCTGGCGGCGGCTGTCGAGGTCTTTCTTCATTACAGCGTTCAGCGCGTGCAACTCGTTGTTTAGTAAGGGGCGTAGCTGGCGGGCGCGCTCCTGGTGCGGAAAGTCCAGATTGGAAACCATGCCAATGCCCGTGTCGCCAACCATCAGCGGCAGGCCTTTGCGGTACGCCGATGACCAGGCCGACAACCCATCGCAGGTCGTTTGCAGCTGTTGCAGCACCTCTTCGGGCGCTTTCAGCATGGCCCGCGACAGCAGCGGCGACATCGACTGATAGTAAGCGTCGTAGTTCAGCCGGGCCTCCGTGTACCGAATGCCTTCGTGTATCATCTCCAGCAGGCTGGCATACAGGTCTTCCATGGATTTGAAGTGCTGCAGCTGCTGTTCCTGCTGTAGCTTCAGCTGCTCGCGGCGGCCGGTCAGCTTCCACGTGAGCACAGCCACGCCCATGGCAAACAAGCCACCTACCAGCGCCTGCCCCAGCGGCACCGCCGTTTTCAGTTCTTCCGGGCTCCACATACTGGCCTAGGGTGCGGCGGCCGGCTAGCGGAAGCGCATTTGCTTGTTGAGGTCGTAGTATTCCAGGAAGATGTCGTAGGCGCTGCCGCCCCGGTCGGCCCAGGCCTGCGTTTTCACGTAGGCTGCCCGCGCCAGCGAGGGCTTGGCCTGCCGGCTGTCGGCGCCGATGGTGCCACCGCCCGCGGGGCGGTCCACGCCGTCGCGCAGCAGCAGGTTTTTCTCGTCGTACACCATCTGGCGCAGGTCCTTGTTTTCCTCCCCGCGCGGCAGTCCCTGCATCAGCAGGCGCCGAATGGCATAATTCAGGTCGTAGGATTCCTTCTGGTTGTGCTGGTCGCCGGCAAACTCGGCCCCGAACGGCTCGTCCTGCGCCTCTTCCTCGGGCGAGAAGGCAAAAGCCCCCTGCCGGCCTTCCGCTTCCTCCTGCGCGTCGTCCGACAAACGCTTGAGCCGGGCCAGAAAGTCCAGCTCCTGCGCGTCGCTTTCCTGCTTTTCAGAATCGTGCGGCTGGTTTTCGTCGAACTCGTCTTCGTTCGGGAGGTCGTAAGTATCTTTCATAGGTCAGCTAAGCAACGGGTTGCGGGGTGTTTTGGGAGGTAGGGGCCAGGATGGTGCGCACGGCGTCACCCTCAGCCGCCAGCGACGTGTCGAGCGTCAGCCAGGGCGCGCGACTCAGATTGGCGGTGCACACGTCCGATTTAGGCATGAAGCGGCCATAAAACTGCCACCCCGTCTTGTCCTGCTTCTCGCTCAGCTCCTTGGCGTAGCGGTAGTAGATGATGCTGGGGTGCACATTGTTCTGCGCCGCGTAGGTGTTCACGAACGACTCGACGTTGATGTAGTTCTTGATGTACTCGTACTTCTGGCGCGGCAGCAGCAGCTCGTCGGCAAACTGGTTGGCCTGCTCTTCCAGCAAAAACAGGTCTTCCACCCCTTCCGTGAGGTGGTACTTGATAACCGCCAGCTTGTCGAGGTGAAACAGCACGTGGCCCAGCTCATGCAGCAGCGTAAACCAGAGCCTAGGGTAGCTCTTAAAGTGGTCGGTGATAACGATGCAGGGCTTTTTATTGATGATGAACGTGCCCCCCTGCACGGCCGTGCTGGGCAGCGCCTTCTGCATAATCACCGTCACGCCCGCCGCGTACAGCGCCCGCATGACGGTGAGCATGCCCCCGCGCTCCTGTCGGGTGTAGCGCCGAATCTGGGTCACTAGCTTTTCCACCTGCCCCATATCAAACGGGTTCGGATTCTGCACCCGCTGGAACTGCTGCACGGCCGACATAATCCAGAAAGCCTGCATCTTGTCCTCCACCCGCGTATTGGCCTTGTGGTAGAGCACGGCCGCCATCTCGGTGCCATATTCATACAAGGAGTTCAGCCCGAAGTAATGGGTTATCCGGTCCCGGATGTGCCCGTAGTCTAGCGACTCGATGAAGCCGAGCTTACGCAGGCGCGCCACGTCGAAGTTCCGCACGATGAAAGAAGCCTCCTTCACGCGCTCCACCGTCTTGTAGTCTTCCGCCGGCATCACCGAAGCGGCCACCAGCTTCATTACCTGCTCAATGCTCACGTCGAGAAAGTGCGCCAGCTTCAGGGCCGTCAGCACATCCAGCTTTTGCAGCGCGCCCGTTATCAGCCGCTCATACGAAGTGCGCGTCATGCTCAGAATCTCGCTGGCCGCTTTCGTCGACAGCCCCAATTCCTCGCGTCGGTGCTCAATCAAACTCGCCAAAGAAGGGGCATTGGACGACGCCAGCAGCTTGAGCACCTCATCCATCAAATCGGATGGGAGGTCGGGGCCATTTGCAAAGTTGTCGCTCATAGGGAATGCCAATTCTTTTGGCAAATATAACACGTTGCACAAAATTGTACAACCTTCTCATAAGACTATTTTTTGGCCTTCCATTCCCGTTCCGCACGCACTAGACGTGCTAGCTGCCGGTAAAAAGCAAAAGCAAGCGGGCAGCAGTTGGTTGCTTGCGGCGTACTGCAAGCAAGGTTTGCTAATGCGGCTATCCAGCCGGTCTAAGAAATTACCAGGCAATAGTTTACTTTGCCGGGCCCGGTTCCACCCCCGTATCTGCCTGATACTCTATGCCGGCCAGCCAAGCAGCCATTCTTTTACCATCTAGCCGGTGAGTTCATCCAAAGCCCCCGCCAAGCCCGCCAAACCGGCGGCCCCCAGCCTGTTTGAGCGCGCCCCAGAGCCGGGGCTGGAAGTGGTGTACGCCCGCGCCGAGCGCGCCGCCACCAGCACCACTGCGCAGTTGTTCAGCGGCTACGACCGGGTGCGGGTACTCACCTATTCCAACAGCATCTCGATGATAGCCCGGCTGGCCGCCTGGTGCCCCGACGTGGAAATCATCTTCGGCCGCGAAGACATCATCAACGACGCTACCAAGTTACTGCACTTCCAAACGCTGCTGCTGAGCGAAATCCGGGAGGAGCTGACCAGCGCCCCGCGCCCACCCGAGGGCCCGGCCCCCGACCTGCACGCCCGCATTGCGGCCGGCACGCTGCGCTTTTTTGTAGTGCAGCAGTTGGTGTCGCACGAAAAACTCTTCCTACTCGAAAACAGCACCACCGGCGACACCCACGTGCTGGCCGGCAGCGCCAACCTCTCGGAACGCGGCTTTGGCGGCGTGCAGAACGAGAGCTTTTACGTATTCGACAACGACCCCGTGGCTTGGGAAGCTAAGCAGGCCAAGTACCTGGCCATCCGGGAGCAGTCGGCCGCGCCCGTCGCCGAAGAAGCCTTCACTGACGAGCGGCTCGACACCTCGCACCTGCCGCTGTTCAACCCCGCCCGCGCCACTCCCAGCAACGGCCTGCCCACCATCTACGTCATCGAGCAGGGCCCGCCGGGGCCAGTCGTCATCGAGAAGTTTCTGGCCCAGCGCCCGCCCAAGGTGCTGACCGAACTGGCCGCCCAGCTCGTCACCAGCAAAAACGCGGTGCGCGTCGACCGCAAGATTGCCACCGAGGGCATTCGCTACGTCAAATCCAACCAGCGCACAGCCGAGGCCAATGACGAGGAAACCGTAACCGTGGACTGGCGCACGGCCCGCGTCACGCGCGGCGGCCAGCCCTGGCCGTTAGCTGTCGCCGACGCCGACGTGGCTGCCGATGCCGCCATTCTAGTAGAGTATTTCGCCGGCTACGAGCAGTTTCACGGTAACACCGCTAAGCTGGCCCGCGACTATTTCACCTTCCAGTGCTGGCTGTACCTAAGCCCATTCCTCTGCGACTTACGCAACGACGCCGCCCGCAACGGCTTCATCTACGACTACCCCATCTTCGGCATACTCTATGGCCGCAGCAACTGCGGGAAGTCGGAGCTGATTCGGCTGCTACTCAAGTCCATGTTCGAGCTCGACGGCTTTCTGGAAAAGGACTGGTTCACCAAATCGAAAGTGGCCGGCCTGCGCGAGCAGAACCAGCGCTACCCGCTGGCCTTCGATGACCTCGATGCCACTCGCTTCAATTCCCACGCCGTAGCCCTCATCAAAGAAGACCACCTGGTGGGCCAATACCCCGCCGTAGTGCTTTCCATGAACCAGGAGAAGGACAGCTTCGAAACCGAGATTCGCAAGCGCTGCCTCGTGCTCTACACCGATGCCTCGCTGCCCGACCACACCGGCGTGAGCCGCACGCTGGCCCGCCAGGTCAAGCGCCTCAAATCGCAACTCGGCACCGCCTTCTACCGGCGCTACCTGCTGCGCGTCTGCGAGAAGCTGCAAACGGAGGGCTTCCCGCTGGATATTCTCACGTTTTCCAGTGAAATTCTGGTGGCATTGTTCCGGGAGTTCTTGCCCCCGCAAATGGAGTTGCCCGCATGGTGCACCGTGGTTTCGCTCGATGGCTACACCCGCGGCAAGCATGACAAAGTCCGAACGGAACTACTCGAAATCCTCCAACACAACCCCACCGCTTGGCAAATCAGCGGCACCCGCGCCGTACTCATCATGGAACCGATGACGCTGCGCAAACTGCGTAAGGACATTCCGGACTATCTGCTGAGCAGCAGCCGGCAGGGCGACCGGCTGGTTTTCAAAAAGGATGAATTAGAGGCGTTTTTGGAAGTGCAGATGGGCAAAAAGCCCAGTTGGTGGCGGCGCGTATTGGGTGAACAATAGCAACTAGGTTTCTAAATTACCCCGAGGGCTTCGCGTTCATGTTGCTGCTGGCAATGGAAGCAGTGGTTGAGGCCTTCTTGTCCCGAGTAGGGCGCAGGCGAACTGTGCGCGAAGCGCACTGAGCTACATTGGTCATTGTCGTGATACACACGAGCACCTTCATTCGATACGGCAGGCTCTAGAATGCTTTTAAATTGAGTGTCAGGAAACCATACTGGGGAAATGCGCATGAGAAATAAAGTGGGTGTGCATAAATGTGCAACAGAAAATCGAATTCACACTACAGCAGTAGATACACTTTTGTGATAGGCCCAGTCTTCGGGCGATAGAATAGCCTGCATAAAGGCGTCGTATCCCTGGTCGCGCCGTTCGAGGGCGTGCCGCCGCAACGCCAGGCTACTTTTGCTTTGCTAGAAGCCTTCCTGCTCGACTACACGGCGCATGTTGACCGGCAAACCTTCGAGCCAATCCAGATAATCGGCTTCGGTAATTTCACCGACGGCTTGCTGCTGATAACGGTAACTGGCATTGCCCAGCCGAAAAAGGCGGGCGTGCTCGGCGCGTTGTTCTTCCGGTAGAGCAGCTAAAGCTGACAGTTGTGCCTGGTGGTACTTATCAAGCGGGTGCCGGGGCTGGAGCAGGTTTTCCATACCTTATATAATAGGTGCGCCAAGTTACAAACCCAGCGAGTGGGCCGCGTTATAGGCAATGATATCGTCTAGGCGCGAGTAGCGGCTAATCATGGCATCGGTTTTCTGCTTCGTCTGGTTTTTAATAAACTCATTCGACTGCCCATTGAGCTTGGCCGTGGTGATAAAAGAAGCTCGCAGCGAGTGAGCCGAGTACTTCTCACCCAGGTGCTCCTTCACCAGCAGGTTCACGCGCCGGTCCGACAGACGGCGGCGCGACGGAGTACCTGCTTCGCCGGTTTTGCCCCGCGAAAGCGACACGAATACCGGCCCTTCGCTACGCCCGCCCAGTAGCTCTACCCAGGCTTTGTAGGCCCGAATGGGGCAGAATAGTGGATTAGAAGCGTAGAAAACGGCTTTTTGCTCTAACTCCCCGGCCTGGTTGGTTTTGCTTTTGGGTAGGCTCAGGATAAGGGCTGCATCGGTAAGCTCAACGTGCTCCAGGTTCAGGCCCACGAGCTCGGAGCGGCGGAAGGCCCCGGTGAAGCCTATTAAGAGGAGTGCGCGCGCGCGTACACCTTCGGGCCGGCTCAAGTCAAGCTCGCTGATGCATTTTTTTAGATGTGCCACCGAAAAGGCCGGGGCCTGCTTTTGCTTTTTGCCCACGGCGCGGGCCACGCCCTTGCGCAGCACGTCCAGGGCCGGCGCGCTGATGGCCGAGGGCAGCCCGAGCAGCTGGTGGTTTTTCTCGATGGCGGCCAGGTGCCGGTTGATAGTGGCCAGCTTGCGCGGGATGTCAGCCAGGTGCGCCACGTAGCTGGCGAGCGTGGCCACGGCCGCCGGCCAGGGCGTAAACTCATGCTCAGCGCAAAAAGCCTCGTAGCTGCGCAAGTCAGCCGAGTATGCGAGCCGGGTATTCTCCGCACCTTCGAGGCCCAGGCTCAAATACCGCCCGACGTTGGGCGCGACCTGGCCGGCCAGGTCATTGGCCAGCGCCAGGGCCGGCAGGTCGCCGGTCACGGCCGGCAGGTTCTTTTTTCCCGTTATTGCCATCGGCTTTTTTACAATTGCAAAAATTGCGGGTTGCAAGTACGATTCAAAGGTACGCAAACTTAGGTCCGATAATGAACAGTTATGGTACCTAAGTTTTCGAGAAGGTTCGCTCGGAGCGTGGCGTCCGGGAAGACCCAGTGGCTACTGGTCTGCTCAATCACAGGGCTGGCCACGCCCTTGGCGACTTACAGCCTGTCGTAGCGGCGCAGTTGCTGAGCTATCAACTGCATGGTGCGTAACACCTGGTCAAACGCGGGGAGTGGACTGTGCAGCAGGCCCGGCAAATCCTGCTCGTAGGGCTGCTGGAGCTGGCGCAGGTTCGCTGCTTCCTCGGTATAGGCCCAGCAGGTGGTTAAGGGTTGGGTTTTCCATTCCCGCGTTGGGCCGATGACGCCCGCCCGCGCGTCGTCGCGCTGCACGGCTGCGAGTTGCTGGCCCAGGCCGGGCCCGGCTAACAGCGCTGCTATTTCGGGCTGGCTGGCCAGTTGGTGCAAGTCGTAGAGGTGACGCACTTTGCGGCCAGCTTCGGCGACCGGGTCTTCTTCGTAAGAGGCCCGCACCAGGGCCATGATTTTCTCGGCAAACGTGCGCGAGAGGCTCAGCACGTTGAAATCGAAAGCTTCCAGGCCATATTCCTGCACGACTTCGGGCTGCTGCTGGTCGAGCAGGTACTGCCCCAGGTAAGAAATCAACGAACGTTTGCTGTGCGGCTCGGGCTCTCCGAAAGCTGTTATCTCCAGTAAAATATGCTCTGTGGCCGTCGGCACCGGGTCGGTAAACAGGTGCGGGTACTGGTGGTACACCAGTCGGTTGTGGCCGCGCTTGCTGGTGGAACCCGACACCTCTACCTCTGGCAAGTCGCCAGCGGCAGTTTTATGGATTTCGCGGATGAGTTTCTTCACTATGCCGTCACGCTGCTGCCCAGACAGGATAACAGCCAGGTCCACATCTTCCGAAAACCGCTCGATAAGCCCGTACCCCTTGGAAAGCGACGTGCCGCCTTTGAACACGACCTGCTCGGCAACGGCTGAATCGGCGAGGTTGCGCAGCACCCACGTCACCCAGTAGTCTTTCTCAATAAAGCTTTGCCGCATGCCCCGGGCCGTCGCCGTGATGGTAATCAGGTTGCGGAAGTCCTGCTCGTGCGTGTGCAGGGTCATCGGATTTGCCATTGTGCACGGTTCGGTAATACCTGCTCGGACAAGCCAAGCTTATAAGTAGTTAGTGGGTTTAAGCTGACCTTCAACTTGCCGGCAAGCTTGTTTTCGCCCAGTCCTTCCAGCAGTGCGCCCAGCAGGGCCCGTGTCGCCGGATTATAGCTCTGCGCCAGGCGAGCCAGCGCGGTCTTCTCGGCCGGTGGCAGCTGCTTCACCTGCTCGCGCAGGCGCAGCAATGCCGTTGCCGGCGAGGTGTCAGGCAGGCGTTTAATCTGCCGCAGGGCATCGAGCAGCTGGCACAGCTTCACTTCTTCCAGTTTTACGTCAGCCCGACTTTGCACGAAGCGCACGCGCACGTTCCCGACTTTTTTTGGTCGGCCCGGCCGGGGCGTGGCAATTTCGATTTCCTGGGTTACCTGCGTTGTCAGGCCCAGGCGATTGAACGCTGTCACCCCGGTTGGGTAGCCCCGCAGCTTCTTATTGGGTGTTTGCAAGAGCACTTGCATCACCTGCTGCTCGGAAACGGGTACCGGGCCGAATCGGCTTTGCAGGGGCAGGCGATAGGTGCCCTTGGTCACTTGCTGCACCACCCCTTGCTGGCGCAGACGGCTTAAGTTCACGGCGACTGTACCCGGCGCGATGCCTAAGCTGGCAAAGTCCCCGTAACGCACGAGGGTGCCTGGCTCCAGCCTTTGTAAACGGTTGAGTATTTTCTGGCGGGCGGTCGTCGGTTTTTCTGCCATGTGCTAGTGACCTGCGTTAGCGGTGCAAATGTAAAGTTTTTTTGCTGCAAAACATTACAAGGTGCTATACGTCGGGCAGTGCGGCAGCTTCACCAACAGTCTGATACAACAGCTGGGCTTGAGCAAGCTCACAGACGCCCGCTACTTGGGCGAACTGGAGAAGGGGGCCACCTGCAAAAAGACGCCCCCATAGGGCTGGCATAGAGGGCTGGTTAATTGGCGCACGGTTGGTTCAGCCGTACTCGACTAGTAGAGTTTTCAGGGATGCTAGTCAGTAGCATTGCTATATGGGGCACCCAAGCGGCAGCGGAGTTGAATGGCTGTTAATCGAAAGGAAAGAACAAAAAGCGGGCGTTAATCGAAAAAAATTAACAAATACTCCGGGGTCGACCGTTTTAATAGAAAGAAGCAGCGTTAGTCGTTGTCAGTGTCTGGCACTTCTGGCTCGACTTAAAACCGCCGGATTCGAGGAGCCTCTCACCGGGTAAAGCGGCGTTAGACTCATTATTTTCTAAGGTAGCTGGTTTATAGTATGAACCGTAGACTGGTTGGCACTTAAGCTTTAGTTTTCCAAGCTAATAATTAAAAGCTATGTCTTTTCGATGAAAACAGGGCAAAGAAGCAGAAACAAGGTCCTTTTCTTGCCGTATTGCCTAGCTTTGTAACCCCAAACGATTGCAGAGGATAATGGCGTTGAAGTTTTACGGTTTCTGTAATTCCCACTTCTGCTTGAGTGTAAAGGTTGACTGGTCGAATCCAGTTGTGCGGATGCTGCTGCCCATTCACCAGCGTCCGGCCTTGTTTGTAGGCTCTTTCGCCTAATCCCACCTCCTTCCGGCCTGCTTGCCTTGCTTGGCGAGAAGACTGCCGCAGTGTCCGTCCGGCCTGCTGGCTTAGCTGGCTATTTTCCGGCCTGAAATATATTTCAGGTTTCCTCTATCCTTTTCCACTGAAGTTATACTTAATGACAGCGAGTTCCCACCGCTCGTTCTCCAGCCTCAGCCCTACCGTGCAGGCGCTGGTGATTCGGCTCATTCAAGAAGAGTTACAAACCCTCACTCAAGTACCATCTACCGTCACCGGCAAGGAGTGGGACCAGGCCATCCGGGCTGTCGACCCTACGCTGCTTTGCTATTACGCTGACGGCTTCATCATCCAGATTTGCCCGGAGTCAAGAGCACTGCTGCTACAGCATATCCAGCAGGAATTGATGGCCACCATGTAGCACATCACCACCAGCAAACAAGAACGCCCGACCAGCAACTGGTCGGGCGTTCTTGTTTGCTGGTGGTGCAGATAAAAAGCTAGCGAAAGTGGTAGCGCAGGCCCACGCCGGCGTAGCCCGGCCAACGGTCGATAAGCGGATTATTGAACAGGTAGCCCTTGGTAGCGGTGGCCACCACCGACACTCGGTTGCCAAGAAAGAAGTCCGCCTCGGCCCCGGCCTGCGGGCCATAGGTAAAGCGCTGGCTACGCTCCGTGCCGAGGCCGTCATGGGTAGGCTGCTCGCCCCCGAACTCGTAGTTGCCAGCCACGCCCAGCAACAGGTGCACGTAGGCAAACTCGCCCAGGTGCAGCAGCTGCGGGGCGATGAACAGCCGCCCGCCATACGAAGAGTAGTTGCCGGCGGTGCCCAGCGAGCCCCGTTCGTAGAGGCCGCTCACCCGCAGGGCCGTGCGATTGGTCAGAAAGGAAGAAAATCCCAGCTCGTAATAATGGCCCTGCTCGGAGCGGCCGATCTGGGCGCTGAGGGTGGAAATATGTTTGATATGGCGCTGGGCCAGCGCTGGCCGGGCAACGGCCCCGGCGAGCAAAAGCAGCCAAAGGAGCTTTTTCATTTAGTGTCGGGCCCGCCGCTGCCGGTCGAGTTGAATGAGAGAGTTCTGTACCAGCACGTCCGAGTACACCGTTTCGGCCGCCGCGCGGGCCGGGCCTTTCTGCTGCGATTCGGCCATGAGGCGGTCGCCTTCCTGGCGCAGCTGCATGGCCTTTATCATGTTGTCGTTGGAGTTGTTGAGGGCCGTCATGCGCTCGCCCTCGGTCATGGCGTAGCGGCCGGGGTTCTTCAGCGTAGCGTTCAGCTCGATGCTCTGCTGGGTCATCTCATCGGCAATCTTGTAGTAGTCGAAGGCCGTGGCAATCTTCTTTTTCTGCACCATCTCCTCGTAGGCGTAGCCCGAAACGGCGGCTTCCTCGCGGCGCGACTGGTAGGTGGTCGAGCTCATCCGCTCGTTGCCATTGCCCCCGTCGCCCAGGCGCGAAAACACGGAGTACACGGTTTCGATGTCCTGCACGGGATGGTGGTTTTCCAGGGCAATGCGCAGGCGCTGGGCCTTCTGGAAGTTAGGCATGTAGGTAGTGCCGCTCGACGAGCCGGCCATGGCCAATGCCCGCGCGAAGAGCTGCTGAGGGTTGGCCAGGCGCAAGTCCTGGATGCTCTGCACCTTGCGTAGGTCGGCCTGAATCTCGCGCTGCAAGTCTAGCCCCTGTGAAGTGAGGTCTTTCACTTCGCCGGTGATGTCCTTGGTGGCCGAGGCGATGCCCCTGGCATCCTTGACTACCTGGTAATTCTGCACCGTGGACGACCACTGCTGCAGCTGCCGGGCAAACTCACCAATGTGCACGCCCATGTGCAGCGGGTCATTTACGACCATCTGGGCCTGCGCCTGAAAAGCTGGAGCGAGCGCCAGTAGCGCCACCCCAACCGGAAGAAGGAGCTTTTTCATGTGGAAGATGAATTAGATGAAAGGATTAGCGCGCCGCCGTGGCCGTGGTAATCAAAATGGGGTAGCCGTCGGGCAGCAGCACGTCGCGGAGCTTGGTGCGGGTGCGGGGCCGCGCCAGCAGCGTGGTGGCCAGCCGGCCGCCCACGCCCACCACCGAGTTGGCGGCCGAAGCCGAGCGGTCGATGGCCGTGCTGATTTCCTGGGTGGACTGCTGCTGCAGCGACTGGCCAGCATAGCTGGCATCCCTGGCTACCTTCTTCACCGGGTCAATCATAATGCCGGGCATGTAGTTAAAGTCGAAGATGTCAGCCTGCACGCGGGTAGCCCCGAGGCGGTTGACGGCCAGCGTCACGTTGTTAGCTCCCACGCTGGCCACCGAGGCGAAGACCATGTTTTTGGGGAACGTCACCCCGCTAACTACCGCGTCTTCCAGCAGGCGCAGCAGCACCACCGAGCCGGTGCGCACCTTCTGCTCGCCGTTGATGACGCACTTGAAAAACACGTCGGGCGTGAGCTGCTCGGGCTGCGCCCCGGCCGCCGCGCGGGCGTTGTTGCCCACTTTTACCGTAAAAAAGCCGTCCAGGCCCGGCACGCTGGCGGCCGCTTTGCCCGAGCGGGCGGCCAGCATGGCCAGCGCTGCTTCGGGGTCGCGGTAGCGCCTGCCGGTGGTTTTCTCATACGTGTCGCGGGTGGTCTGAGGCGACGCGGCCAGCATGCGCAGCACGTCGGGGTCGGTTTCGAAGGGAGTGCCATCAATGTCTTTGGCGGGCAAAGACGCCAGGCCACGACTCCCGGCGTGGCCACTGCTAGCGCCACGGCTACCCGTCCGCCGGCGCGGCACCAGCACGGTGGCGGCGCGGTACATACCCGTGTTGGGGTCCTGCACGGTGGTTTCTACCGTGTCAACGTTGGCGGCCGCGAGGCGGGCCGCTTCGGCGCGCTGGGCGCTGGCGGCGGTCGCCCGCTGGTGGGCCAGGCGGCGGCGGGCCCCGGCCTGGGCCGTATCCACGGCGAAAGCGCTGACCACGTCATCTGGGGTGGGGCCAGCAGGCAGGCTGCGGGCATCCTGCTCGGCGCGGCGCTGGGCTTCCAGCTGGGCCGAGGGCGACACGGTTTCCGGCGCGGGCGCGGTTTCCGGGGCGGCAATGCTGGGCTCGATGTTGGCCGAAGTGGCCGCCACCGGCTCGGGGTTGGCCTGGGCCTGCTGGGCGGCCGAGCGCAGCCAGAGCGCGAGGCTCCCGACGATGAGCAGCACGATAAAGCCGGCCAGCGGGAGCCAGTATTTGCGCAGCAACTCCGTGGGCGTAGGCCGGGCGGTGGGAGCCGCCTGGCGCGTGTTAGGGGCCGCGTCCTGCTCGTGGTGGTCGTCGGGACCGTCGGTTTCGTGGGGCGGCGTGGGTGGGGTCTGGGGGTGCAGAGGTTCCATAGTAGCGCTTGCGAAATGCTTAAATGGTGGCGGCCCGGTTAATGACCCGCGAGGGCACCGGCAGCACCAGCACGCGGGCCCCGTTCAGCTCGCGCAGGGTGACTTCCAGGTAGCCGCGCTCGGTGGCGGCGTACAGCGGAATGGCGTAAGTCAGGTAGCCAGTGGTGTGGCCGGTGATAATCTGATTAGGCGAGCCGCCGGAAGGGGCCAGCGGCCGGCGGGCCTCGTTTTTCTTGCGGGCTAGAAACTTCTTCTTGGCGTTTTCCACCAGCTGGAAGTCCGTGAAATCCACGTTGTAATCAATGGCCGTCTTGTTGATGACCTTGAAGCGCAGGTAGGTAAAATCCTTGTCGTTGCGCACGTTGGCCAGCGAGAGCACCAGGTCGTTATCGACCACGGCCACCGTCTGGTGCTCCTCGCGGGCTTGGCGCAGCTGGCGGAGCTTGCCTTCCACCGCGTGCTTCTTTTCCAGCTCCTTGTCCAGGGCCAGCTCATTCTCGGGCGCGGCCCCGGCCTTAGCCCCCGCGCCGGCGGCCCCGAGCAGGCCGCTGCTGTTCTGGTAGTCGTAGAGCTGCAGCACGGGGCGGTTGACGAAAACCAGCCGGCCCATCCAGTATTTGCTGCCGAAGCGGATGAGCATGGGCGTGGCCGGCGGCAGCCTGCGGCGGGCGCGCACAAACACGGCGTTGCCCTCAATCTTGACCAGCCAGTTACCCGCCATGCCCACGTCGACCAGCGTCACGGGGCCGGGAAAAACCAGGTAGGTAGTCGAGCTATCCGAAACCGCTACGTCCTGCAGGGTTTCGGCTGCCGCCATCGCGGTGGCCGGAGCCGGCCGGCCGGGCGCGGGCGGCGGGGTTTGCGCGGCTGCCCCGGTGGTGGCCAGCAGCGCGGCAATGAAAAGAGAAATACGCATCGAACGAAGAGAAGTGGAAAAGTAGAGAAGTGGAAATCTATCGCGTCGGTCCAGCGGGTGCCGTAGGTGCCGGAGTGGCGGGCGTAGTGCCCGTCGCCGGGTTCAGACCGGGCTCGGTGGGGGCGCTGGCGGCTTCTTTCAGGCGGCGCTGCCGGTCCTGCTCCTGCTGCTCCAGGGCATCCTTTTCCTCCCGCGAGGTAGGTGGGTTGTAAGCCACGTAGTCGAAGTTGGTGATGAGCAGGCCGTAGGGGTTGGCATCGGAGCGGTCGGTTTCAATCAGGTTGAACTTGGCTGCTAGGGGCAGGGCTTCGCGCTGTTGGTCGCCGATGAAAATGCGCTGCTTGGTGTACACCACACCCGAGTAGGGCCGCTGCTCCATGTTCAGCTGGATGCTGTCCACGTCCACCACATTGCGGGCCGAATAGCGCTGGTAGTTCTGCAGCACTTGGCCTTGGGTGAAGCCCTCGAAGATGCGCCGCCCGCCGCGGCCCTCAATCAGGGGCAGGGCCGCATCCAGGTGCTGCTTGAAGGTGTATTGGTCGTGGCCGAACATGGTTTGCATGAAGGACTTGACCAGGTTGCGGGCCTCAAAGGAGGTGTGCACGTCTTCTTTCAGGGCCAGCGCGGCGGCCGAGCCGTTGGCGCTGACCACGTACACGCGCCGGCCGGCGTTTACATTGGTGCGGTACACCATGAAGCCGGAGCCGATAACCACCACGATAAGGCCGAACACGCAGGCCAGGGCCACGTTGCGCATCGTGGTGAAAGAGGAGTTTAAGTCTTTAACAGTGCTCATAAAAAGTCGAAATGGAGTGAGTGGGACATTGCTTCCCGACAGCCCCGGCTAGGGGCGAACCGGGAGCGTGACCATCTGCCGGGCATCGGGCAGGGAGTTGGCGTGGCGATAGGGATACACCACCAGCAGCGGGTGATTAGCCGGGTCTTTGCCGGCGAAGGCGTAGAGCGTGCCGTGCACGGTCACGGGCTCGCCGGGGCGGATTTCACTGACGGTGAAGCGCTCCGAACCCGGCACGTTGGGGTTGGCCCCGGCCACCTGCCAGCCGGCCAGCGAGTCCCGGCCATTGGGCGAGTACAGCGTGATGGTGGCCGGCACCCGCTCGCCCGGCCGGTAGCCGGTGGGCTTCCAGCGCACCACCGCCTCGAAGGGGATGCGGTAGCCGGGCGCGACCTGCGGGTAGTTCGGCTTAGGTGAGGCCCAGAGGCCGGGCAGGCGCACCAGGGCCGGCTCCACCTTTTGGGGTGTGACCGATATCAGCTCCAGGTAGCCCTGCGCGGGTAGCAGCTGCTTGATGCCCGCGCTCAGGTCTACCGCCGCTGGGGCTAGCGCCGGGGGCAGCGTGGTGGCCGTTTTCCAGGCAGCTTGGCGGGCTTTTTCCTGCGGCGAGCTGGCCACCTTTTCGGCGGCTTTGGTCAGAATTTGGGCATCAACGGCGGCGGCCTTTTCAGTATTTGACTGGCAGCCCGCCAGCAGTACAAGGGCCGGTAGTACAAAAAACGGCTTATAAAAAGTGGTTTTTGACTTATAAAAAGTGGTTTTTAGCACGGTGAGATAGGCTGGAGTGGGAAAAAAGGACTGGTTAGGATGTCCAGAGGCCGGAGGCGCGCTGCCGATACTGTGGGTTCAGGGCATCGGACATGGTGATGGCAGGTAGGCCGGAAGAAGCAGAACTGCCGCTTGCGCCCCCGCTGCCAGCGCTGCTGCCGGCCGAGCTACCCGCGCTCCCGCCCGAACCGCCGCCCGAGCTTCCGCCTCCGCCGCCTTTGCCGTTGCCCAGGGCGCGGCCCACCGCGCCGGCCACCCCGCCGGCTCCCGGCGAGGCTACCCCGGCCACCGTGGTGGCGGCCCCGATGGCCATGCCCATCATCGAGCCGGCGAAGCCCTGCACGGCTGACGAACCGATAAACAAGCTGGTCAGGTAGGGCACCATGCAGTAGAGCAGCACGAAGGCCACGCTCATCATCATGAACTTGGCATCGGCCGCCGAGTTGACCTGCCCGGAAATGGGGTTGAACACCCCGCCGCTGCCGATGCCCGACTGGGCCGTGGGCGTGGCGGCGTAGTAGGTGTACATCGTGTCGAGCAGTACGAACGAGAGCGACCAAAACTGCACGGCAATGAAGTTCTGCAGCCACTTGATGGCCAGCTGCCCGAACGAGTGCACCACCGACAAGCTCATGGCAATCGGCCCGCAGACGTAGAGAAAGCCCAGCACGAACTGCCGGATGAAAAGCATGATTTCGCGAATCAGCATTACGGTAGTGCCCGTGAAGAGCCGAGTCATCAGCCCGGTGAAGGTGAACGAGCTGAGGGTTTCCGAGATGCTGGCCACCAGGTTGCTGGCTCCCGTCACCACGTCGCTGATGCCGAGCGAGTCAGTGGCCGCGGCGGCCGCAATCGGGGCGGGCGTGGTCAGGCGCTGCAGGGCCTCGGCGGCCGAAGTCGCGCCCGCCTGGGTGGCAAACAGCCCGGTAAAGCCGCTGATGCCGGAGCCCAGCACGTCAAGCAAATCGCGGTAGAAGTAGAGCAGAAACAGCACCCACAGGGCTTTGAGCAGCGGGCTGAAATCCATTTGCAGGCCGTTGCCCATCAGCAGGCCCCGGCCCACGGTGTAGAGCAGGGCGATGCTCATGAAGGTGGGCGTGATGAAGCGGCAGTTCACCAGCACCAGGTTCAGGGTGTTATCGCAGGCGGCCAGAAAGCCGGGGTCCACGTCGTAGGCGACCATCAGGAGCAAACTCATCGGCGCAGAGCTCCTTTCTGCTTGTCTTCGACAAACTGGTCGACGGCGTAATCGAGGCGCTGCACCACCGTGGTTTTGAACTGCGGCACTCCGTCTTTGAGCACCGGCTGGCCATTCTTGTCCACTTTCAGCGTGCGCTGGTGCTGCTGGTAGAACTTAACCAGGTTGTTGAGGTGGTTGCGCTCCACCGGCTTCGAGGTCAGGATGGCGTCGAGCTGGGGCGAGGCTTCCAGGGCATACACCTTGGCTTTGCCGCCCTGCTTGATGAAGAACTCGCGCAGCTGGTCGGTGGCGCGGACCGACTTAATCAGGTCCATTTCGTGACCCGTCAGGCCGAGCGGGGCCTGCAGCTGGGCCAGCGAGTCGGGGTTGATGTGGCGCAGGATAATCTTGGTCGAGCTGTTGTTGATGACGGCCGGCCCGATTTTGCTGCTGGTGATTTCGTGGATGCCCTGGGTGATGATGGTGACCGAGCCATTCGTTTTCCGAATCGTGCGGTACATGCTTTCAATGAACTCGGAGAGCACGCCGCTGAGCATGGTCCAGGCCTCGTCAAGGGCGATATACTTCACGGCGTCGGGAAACTTGCGAAACAGGTCGAGGCTGAGCTCGGTGATGAGCATGGCCACCACCGGGTACAGGTCGGGGTCGGCCTGCACCTTGGCCAAGTCAAAGCAGATAAGGCGGTACTCGCTCAAGTCCACGTCGCGGTCAGCGTTGAGCACCTTCTCGTAGCGCCCGCCGGTGACGTACTGACTCAGCACCAGAAAAAACTGGTGCATGTCGATGTACTTCATGTCCTTCTGGTACTTGCGGCGCTGGCCGTCGCGCGGGTCGGGCTCCTCGCCCTCGTGGGGCTCGCGCACGGGTCGCATCATTTCCACGTCGTAGGCCTGCACGAAGCGGAAGAAGCTTTCCATGTTGGGCTTTTCCTCGTCGGTCTGGCCCAGCCGGTCGCTCTCGTTCAGCAGGGAGTAGTACTCAATCAGAAAGCGGCTCAGAATGGCCCGCTCCGACTTGTCCAGCCCGGTGTCCTTGCTGCCCTTCCAGAGGGCGGCCAGCAAAGCCAGGTGAAAATTGGTTTTCTCGTCGGTGTAGAGCCAGGGGCCGTTTTCGCCCTCGCGGGGCACCAAAAAAGGGTTGAACTCAATGGGGTTGGCCGGGTCGTACTCGAAGTAGGTATTGACGAAGTCGGCCCCGTTGAGCGACTGCAGTACGTTGCGGTAGGTGCCGCCCACGTCCATGATAATCTGGCGCGCGCCCTTCTCAAAGCGCTGCACAATCAGGTTGCCAAAGGTGTAGCTTTTGCCTGAGCCCGAGGGCCCGATAACCAGCGCGTTCTGGTTATCGAGCGAGGTGTTGAAGAGGTTTACCTGCACCAGGTTGCGGAACCGGTCGGTGAGGTATTCCCCCACCGCGTCGGTCTTGTAGGTGGCCGTCCAGTGGAAGTAGCAGCTGGCGCGGTCGGCGGTGGTCGTCAGCCAGCGGTCGGGCACCTGCCAGCCGTTGCCGGGCAGCAGGCCGAAGAACAGCGGCAAAGCCAGGTGGCCCTCGACGACGCTCTCCGTCCCGAACATCGAGCGGAAGGCGGCCGTGACGCGCTCCACGTTTTCACGGCGGTTGGTGTCGTTCGTGTCCCAAAGCAGCACCGACAGGTGCAGGCTCACAATCTGCTTGTTCTCGGCCCGCACTTCGGCCGTGAACTCCTCAACCTCAGCCGCCCGCAGGTGGTTGTCCTGGGTGGCCAGGATGGCCAGCGAGTTGTTGAGCTTGCGGTCGGTGTCCAGGCTGCCCAGCGCCTGTTTGGTGTGCTGAATCAGCAGCGCCTGGGTAAGTACGTGCGGGCATTGCA
>CAJYVK010000015.1 GCA_913778455.1 uncultured Hymenobacter sp.
GATTTAACGGATTTAACGGATTGCGCGGATACGCCTGCTAACCGCAGGCTGACTGCCCACTGCGTGGGGGGATACGTACCTTGAGAGCGGCTGGTAACCCGATGAGCCAGCATACTATTAGGCCGACGACCCAACTTTACGCCCCCTAGCCGGTTCGCTTCACGCAGTGGTCAGTCAGCCTGCGTTAGCAGGCGTATCCGCGCAATCCGTTAAATCCGTTAAATCTGCGGTCCATGTTTACTGGGATAATAGAGAGTTTGGGCACGGTGGTCGCCGTTGCCGATGAAGGTGCCAACCGCCATTTTACCGTCGCGTCGCCGTTTGCCAGCGAGTTGAAAATTGATCAGAGCGTGGCCCACGACGGGGTGTGCCTCACGGTGGTGGCGCTCGACGTGGCGGCCGGCACTCACGTCGTAACGGCCATCGCCGAGACCCTGAAAAAAACCAACCTGGGGCAGTGGCAGCCCGGCCGCCACCTCAACCTAGAGCGCTGCCTGGCCGCCGGCGGGCGCTTCGACGGCCACATCGTGCAGGGGCACGTCGATGCTACGGCCGAGTGCGTGCGCGTGGAGGACCAAGATGGCTCCTGGCTGTTTCGCTTCCGGCACGAGGCCGGTCCGCAGCGCATCACCGTGGAGAAAGGCTCCATCACCGTCAACGGCGTGAGTCTGACGTGTTTCGATAGCACGCCCACCGAGTTTTCGGTGGCCATCATCCCCTACACCTACGAGCACACCGGGTTTCACCAGCTGCAAGCCGGCGACCGCGTCAACCTGGAGTTCGACATCGTGGGCAAGTACGTCGCCAAGCTGCTGGCCAGCAAGGGCCTGCTAGCCAGCGTTGAAGCCTAACCCGCTGGCTACTTGTGCGTAAGCAGGGAAGGCGGCTCGCCACATCCCGGTCGCCCCGCAGCAGCATGGCCCGCAAACGTGAAGAAATCGAGCCCAACCCCGGCGATAAGCGCTACGTGCGCCGAGGCCAAGACGGTCAGTTTGAGACGGAAGTAGATTTGAACCGCTCGCTCTCGCAAGACGACAAGCACAACTCCAAGAAAACCAGCTCGCCCGGCCAGGGCGACCACGGCGACGGCCACACCGGCAACCGCCAGCCTGCATAAGGCAAACTACAGCTTATCCTACACGGCGTAGGATAAGCTGTAGGCTGTAGCTTGTCAACGCCCGCAATCCCGACAAAGCGTATCAGGCTTCAGCCGATGCCGGCGGCCACCAGTAAGGGTCAGCCTTGCTGAAGACCCAGCTGGCCAGCCAGCCCAGCAGTGCCCCCACCAGCGCCCCGCACAGCACGTCGGTGGGATAATGCGCGGCCAGATAAACGCGACTGTAGCACAGCAGCGCGGCCCAGATAAACACGCCCGCCTTCAGCCCTTTAAACCGTCCCACTGGCAACGCCAGCAGCAGGAATACGGCCATGGCCACCGAGTTTGCCGCGTGCGACGACATGAAGCCAAACTGCCCCCCGCAGCCGTCGGGCAGGTGCAGCAGCGGGGCCAGGTCGGGGGCGTGGCAGGGGCGCGGCCGGCCCACGATCGGCTTAAAGAGCTTGCTCGTGATGCTATCGGCCAGGGCCACGGCCGCGATGAGCAGCGGTAGCACGGCTTTAGCCCGCCGCTGGTAGTGATATAATAGCCAAATAATTAAGATGGCGTAAAACGGTATCCACACGTACCGGTCGGAGGCGAAGGTCATCACCTTATCGAGCACCGGCGAGTGAGCCCCATTGATAGCCAGCAGCAGCCGATGATCGAGGGTGAGAATGAATTGTAAATTATGAATTATGAATGATACAAGAAGGGAAAGCATGAGCAAGCAAGCGGCCCAAGAGGCCAATTCATAATTTATAATTTACAATTCATAAGTAAACTAAGCCCATTCGACGCCTTTGCGAAGCCAGGCCAGGGTGCTAGCTTCGGGGGTGCCTTCCTCGGGGGGGGCGGGGTTGTAGCTCCAGCCGCAGCGGGGGGGCAGGCTCATGAGAATGCTCTCGGTGCGGCCGCCGGTTTCGAGGCCAAAGCGGGTGCCCCGGTCGAAGGCCAGGTTGAACTCGGCATAGCGGTTGCGGCGCAGGGTCTGCCAGGCTTCCTCGCGCGGGCCGAAGGGCAGGGCGTGGTTGTCGCGCATAATCTCGGTGTAGGCGGGGGCGAAGGTTTCGGCCACGTCTTGCACGAAGGCAAACAGCTCCTCCACCGAGCCGTCCTTACCCACGGTGAGGCGGTCGAAGAAGATGCCGCCCACGCCGCGCGTTTCCCGGCGGTGGGGCAGGTAAAAATAGTCGTCGGCCCAGCGGGTAAACTTGGGGTAGTAGTCGGGATTGTGCTTGTCGCAGGTAGCCTTGAGGCGCTGGTGAAAGCGCCGGGCCTGGGCCTCGTCCACGTAAATGGGCGTGAGGTCGATGCCACCCCCAAACCACGCCTCGCCGTTGCCGGCCTCGAAGTAGCGCACGTTCATGTGGATGATGGGCACGCGGGGGCTGCGCGGGTGCAGTACCAAGCTCACGCCGGTGGCAAAAAAGTGCGGGTCGGGCATGTGCAGCTGCTGGGCGGCGGCGGCGCTCATCTCGCCCTCCACGGCCGAGAAGCCCACGCCGCCCTTCTCCAGAATCTGGCCGTTTTCGAGTACCCGCGAGTGGCCGCCCCCGCCGCCGGGCCGCCGCCAGTCATCCTGGCCGAAGCGGGCGGTGCCGCCGTCGGCCGCTTCGAGCTGGGCGCAGAGGCGAGTTTGAAAATTCTGGAGCCAAGCGGCGATATCGGTGCGGGACATATGGTGAGTGGTGAGCGGTGAACTAGT
>CAJYVK010000016.1 GCA_913778455.1 uncultured Hymenobacter sp.
GCTCACCGACGCCGCCCAGGCAGGACTGCTCGTTAACTTCCACGGCACCACCATCCCGCGCGGCTGGAACCGGACCTACCCCAACCTGATGACGATGGAGGCCGTGCGCGGCTTCGAGTTCCTGACCTTCGACCAGGCCAACACCGACCAGGAGCCCACCCACTGCGCCGTGCTGCCCTTCACCCGCAACGCCGTGGGGCCGATGGACTTCACGCCGATGGCCTTCTCGGAAATCCGGGGCAAGCAGCGCCGCACCTCCAACGCCTTCGAGCTGGCCTTGTCGGTGCTGTTTCAGTCGGGTATTCAGCACTATGCTGAGATTCCGGCGGGCATGGCGGCCCAGCCGACCTACGTGCAGGATTTCGTGCGCAACCTGCCCAAGCGCTGGGACGACGTGAAGTTTCTCGACGGCTACCCCGGCCAGTTTGCCGTGCTGGCCCGGCAGGCGGCCGGCCGCTGGTACGTGGCCGGCATCAACGCCACCGACGCCCCCAAGGAAGTCGTCCTCGACCTGGCGAAATTGGGCCTGAGCACCGGCACCCTCATCACCGACGGCGATACCAACCGCAATTTCGCCACGCGCCCCCTGGGCAGCGGCCCCCTCCGCCTCACCCTCCCCGCCCGCGGCGGCTTCGTGGTGCAGCCAACCCTGTAGGGTAAGCTTCAGCTTGCCCCGCGCCCCACCAGCAACCACCCTATCCGCCTCTTCTAGCTTCAAAAATAAACAACTGCAAATCAGTCCGAATGAAAGCCCTATCCGGTATTCGTCGCCATAACTCCTACGCCCGACCCCTCACCGCCGCCCTGCTGGCAGCGGCTACGCTGCTGGGCACCAGCTGCGCCACCGCCCAGAAAGCCAGCCCCAGCGCCAGCACTTCCCAGCCCAAGCCCAAACCCGCCGAGGTGCTCGCCCTGCTCAGCAAAGTCAACGACCACTGGCAGGCCACGCACCCGGCCCAGGTGCGCTCCTTCTGGGACCACGCCGCGTACCAGACCGGCAACATGGCCGCCTACGCCGTGACCAAAAACGACAAGTACCGGCAGTACGCCGAGGACTGGGCGGTGTTCAACAACTGGCAGGGCGCGACTTCTACCGACAAGGCCGCCTGGAAATACAAGTACGGCGAAACGCCCGAGTACGTGCTCTTCGGCGACTGGCAGATTTGCTTCCAGACCTACGTGGACCTGTACAAGCTCAAGCCCGAGCCCATCCGCATTGCCCGCGCCCGCGAGGTGATGGAATACGAGATGAGCACGCCCCAGAACGACTACTGGTGGTGGGCCGATGGCCTCTACATGGTGATGCCCGTGATGACCAAGCTCTACGGCGTAACCAAAAACCCGCAGTACCTGGAGAAGCTGCACGAGTACTTCGGCTACGCCAACTCCATCATGTACGACCCCGAAACCGGCCTCTACTACCGCGATGCCAAGTACGTGTACCCCCAGCACAAGTCGGCCAACGGGCTCAAGGACTTCTGGGCGCGGGGCGACGGCTGGGTGTTTGCCGGGCTGGCCCGGGTGCTGGCCGAGCTACCCACTTCCGACCCGCACCGCGGCGAGTACCTGAGCAAGTATAAGGGCCTGGCCGCTGCGCTCCAGAAAGCCCAGCAGCCCGAAGGCTACTGGACTCGCAGCCTGCTCGACCCCGCCCACGCCCCTGGCCCCGAAACCAGCGGCACCGCCTTCAATACCTATGCCTACCTCTGGGGCATCAACCACGGCGTGCTGGATAAGAAAACCTACCTGCCCACCGCCATGAAGGGCTGGCAGTACCTCACCACCACGGCCGTGCAGCCCGACGGCACCGTGGGCTACGTGCAGCCCATCGGCGAAAAGGCCATTCCCGGCCAGGTGGTGGACAAAAACTCGACGGCCAATTTTGGGGTGGGAGCCTTCCTGCTGGCGGCCAGTGAGCTGTACCACTTCACCGCTAAGAAATAACCCCTTGCCTACGCTTCTTCTCTCCCTGCGGCCGCTGCTGTGCGCGGCCGTACTGGCCCTGCCGCTGCTGGCGGCGGGCCAGGCCAACCCCTCGGCCAAGGCCATCAGTCCCGACTTGTTCGGCATCTTTTTCGAGGACATCAACTACGCCGCCGACGGGGGACTGTACGGCGAGCTGGTGCAAAACCGCTCGTTTGAGTACGCGCCCAGCGACCACGAGGGCTGGCACCCGCTCTCCGGCTGGGACTACCTGCACGAGGGCTACGCCATGGGCAGCGTGTCGGTCGAAAGCGCCGCCCCGCTGCACCCCAACAACCCGCACTACGTGCAGTTGCGCGTCGAAAACCCGCTGCAAAAGGGGCTGGGACTGCGCAATAAGGGCTTCGACGGCATTGCCTTGCAGGCCGGGGCACCGTACGACTGCTCGCTGTGGGCGCGGGTGCCCGCGGGCACGGCCGTGCCCCTGCTGGTGCAGCTGCGCGACAAGCAAGGTGCGGTGCTGGCCGAAACCACCCTTTCGGCCCAGGCGGCCGGCTGGCAGCAGTACCGCGCTACGCTCACGCCTTCGGCCGCCGCGCCCGAGGCCAGCCTGGTCGTGCTGGCTACCGGCCAGGGCGTGGTGGACCTGGACATGGTATCGCTGTTTCCGCGCAAGACCTTCCACGACCGCCCCAACGGCCTGCGGCCGGATCTGGCCCAGGTCATTGCCGACCTCCACCCCAAGTTCGTGCGCTTTCCCGGCGGCTGCCTGGCCCACGGCGACGGGCTGGACAACCTCTACCGCTGGAAAAATACCATCGGCCCGGTGGAGCAGCGCGTGGCCCAGCGCAACATCTGGGGCTACCACCAAACGGCCGGCCTGGGCTACTTCGAGTACTTCCAATTTTGCGAAGACATCGGGGCCAAGCCCCTGCCCGTGGTGGCGGCCGGCGTGAGCTGCCAGAATTCGGGCGGTACCTGGCGCATCGGCGGGGTGGGGCAGCAGTGCGTGCCGCTGGCCGACATGGCCGCCTACACCCAGGACGTGCTCGACCTCATCGAGTACGCCAACGGCCCGGCTACCTCCACCTGGGGTGCCAAGCGGGCCGCCGCCGGCCACCCCGCGCCCTTCAACCTGGAGTACGTGGGCATCGGCAACGAAGACAAAATCACGCCGGGGTTTGAGGAGCGCTTTAAAATGATTTATGACGCCGTGCACGCCAAGTACCCGCACGTGCAGGTAATCGGTACCGTGGGACCCTCGCCCAAGGGCGAAGACTACGACAAGGGTTGGGCGCTAGCCAGCCAGCTCCGCGTGCCGCTCGTGGACGAGCACTACTACGAAAAGCCCAAGTGGTTTTTAACCAACAACCGGCGCTACGACACCTACGACCGCGCCCGGCCCAAGGTGTACCTGGGTGAATACGCTTCGTGGGGCAATACCCTCTTCAACGCCGTGGCCGAGGCCGCCTACATGACCTCGCTGGAGCGCAACGGCGACGTAGTGTGCCTGGCCTCCTACGCGCCGCTGCTGGCCAAGGAGGGCCACACGCAGTGGAATCCCGACCTCATCTACTTCAACAACAGCACCGTAGTGCCCACCGTGAACTACTACGTGCAGCAGCTGTTCGGCCAGAACCAGGGCACCGAGTACGTGGCCGGCGTGGTAGCGCCGCCCGCCGGCGCGGTGGCCGATACGACCGTGGCCGCCTCCTGCGTGCGCGACGCCAAGACCGGCGACGTGATTCTGAAGCTCGTCAATGCCAGCGCCACCGCCCAGCCGTTTCAGGTCGATTTGTCGAGCTTCAAGGGGCTGAACCTGGCGGCGACCCGCACCGTGTTTGCCGGCGACAAGGACGCGAAGAACACCTTTGCCAGTCCGCGCACCGTGCTGCCTAAGGTAGCGCCCTACAAGGCCGTGCGACGCTTCGTCTACTCCGCCGAGCCGTACTCGCTTACTGTCATCCGGCTGCGCGGCAGGCGCTGAATAAGGCTAGTGCATAGTCGTCTGCGATTGCTTCGCCGCGCTCGCAATGACAGACTGGTGAGTACTTCCGCCCGCCGCACTCGCGGACTCTGCGAGTCCGCAGACCAATTGCTCATCCCGCCCGCCGCACTCGCGGACTCTGCGAGTCCGCGCTACTTACCTCAAGTCGCCGGGTCGGCAAAGTTATCAAAATAGTGTGCTGATTCATTACCTTTTCCCATCTATGCCCCTTTCTCCATTCCGTCGCCGCGCTCTGGCTGCCCTTGCCCTGGCCGCCCCGCTGGCCGCCCCGGCCCAAACCGTGCAGCTCACCGTGCAGCCCGGCGACCCCAAGCTTGTCATCAGCAAACACATCCAGGGGCAGTTTGCCGAGCACCTGGGGCGCTGCATCTACGACGGCTTCTGGGTAGACCCCAGCCTGAACGTGCCCAAGCAGGGCCGCATCCGCATGGACATCGTGGAGGCGCTCCGCAAAATCCACGTCCCCAACCTGCGCTGGCCCGGCGGCTGCTTTGCCGATACCTACCACTGGCACGACGGCGTGGGGCCGACGGCCCAGCGGCCCAAGATGCTCAACCTCTGGTGGGGCAATACGCTGGAAGATAACAGCTTCGGTACCCACGAATTTCTGGAGCTGTGCAACCTGCTGGGTACCGAGCCCTACCTGGCCGCCAACGTGGGCAGCGGCACCGTGCAGGAAATGAGCAACTGGATGGAGTACCTCAACTCGAACGAGGATACCCCGATGGTGCAGGAGCGCCGCAAAAACGGCCACCCCGAGCCCTACAAGGTGTCGTGGTGGGGCATCGGCAACGAAAGCTGGGGCTGCGGCGGCAACATGACGGCCCAGTACTACACCGACGTGTACAAGCGCTACGCCACCTTCGCCCACGACTACCCCGGCACCAAGCTCAAGCGCATCGTGAGCGGGGCCAACGGCGACGACGCCAACTGGACCGAAACCTGCATGAAGAACATCCCGCTCAACCAGATGTGGGGCCTCACTCTGCACCAGTACACCCTGCCCACCGGCAGCTGGAGCGGCAGCAAGGGCAAGGCCACCGGCTTCGGCGAGGATATGTACTTCAGCACCGTGCGCAACTGCCTGCGCATGGACGAGATAGTGGCCCGCCACGCGGCCATTATGGACAAGTACGACAAGGACAAGAAGATTGCCCTGCTCGTGGACGAGTGGGGCGTGTGGACCGACGTGGAGCCCGGCACCAACCCCGGCCACCTCTACCAGCAAAACACCCTGCGCGACGCTCTCGTGGCCGGTACCACGCTCAACATCTTCAACAACCACTGCGACCGCGTGAAGGGGGCCAACCTGGCCCAGGCCATCAACGTGTTGCAAGCTTTGGTCTTGACCGACAAGGAAAAGATGCTGCTCACGCCCACCTACCACGTGTTCGACCTCTACCAGGTGCACCAGGATGCCGAGTTTCTGCCGGTGCAGTTCCAGAGCCCCAGCTACACCTTCGGCAACGAGAAAATCCCGGCCCTGAACGCCTCGGCCTCGAAGGATAAGAACGGCGCGGTGCACCTCTCGCTCGTCAACCTCGACCCCAAAAACGCGCTCACCCTCGAAACCGCCCTGCCCGGCGTGAGCTTTAAAACCGTCACCGGCCGCATCCTCACCTCGGCCAGCGTGAGCGACTACAACACCTTCGACAAGCCCAACACCCTCAAGCTGGCCGCCTTCACCGGGGCCAAGAAGAAGGGCGACAAGCTGGCCGTGACCCTGCCCGCCAAGTCGGTAGTGGTGCTGGAGCTGAAGTAACGCGGCGTAAGTTTCGCCCGCTGCTAAGCGAGCCGCTGGTTGCCCCGCTGTGCGGGGTAGCCAGCGGCTTTTGTGCTAGGTAGTAAGAGGTAGGATACTGGTGAACACCAGCGACACTGGCGCGAGTTTAGGCGCAGCCGTAACTCGTGCCTACCCATGACGTGGAGGCTGCGCCTCCACTGCCGCGCCAGCGGCAAGTTGGCATTGCTTGCGTAAGTGCAGGCTGCCCTGTTATGGAAAACCTGTCTATCGTAGACTTGCCGCTAACGCGGCAGTGGAGGCGCAGCCTCCACGTTATGACTAGGCACGAGTTACGGCTGCGCCTAAACTCGCGCCAGTAATGGACAGTACTGAGCCTGAGCACGCGTCAGTACTGGGGTAGTCTGCAAGCACGTAAGCAATGCCAACTTGCCGCTAACACGGCAGTGGAGGCGCAGCCTCCACGTCATGACTAGGCACGAGTTACGGCTGCGCCTAAACTCGCGCCAGTGCTGGGCCAGTACCTGGGGGCCGTGGAGAAGCAGTACTGAGTATGCATATTCCCCCATAATGCTCCTGAAAAGTGGCTTGTAGCGCCTGGGAGCGCAGGTGTGAGTTTGTCCCCCTTTTTTAGGCAAAATGTCCCCGGCTAGGCTTTTGGAGCCCCGCTACCATTGTGCCGGGTAACGCCGGGCCGTGCTGGCTGGGGTAGGGGAGGAAGCTGTCGGGGCTTTCTCGGGGGAGAGAAAACGCAGCACGGGACGGTGCCCCAGCCTGCGTTTTCCTTTCCACTTTTTTCCCACCCATACATGGTAGATTCTACCCTTCGACGGGCGCAGTGGCTGCGCCCCGCGCGGCTGGCCTTGCTGGCCTGGGCCTGGCTGGCGGCTTTCGCCGCCCGTGCCCAATCGACCGCCAACGACCTCACCGCCGCCTGGCTCGGCACCATCGACCAAACCAACCTCACGGTGAGCGGCCTGCCGGCCAACGGCTACGTGGCCCAGCTACTCTCGGCCAGTACGGCCTCGGCCGGGGCCTCGCTGCAAGTCGTGAACAGCGCCGGCCAGCCGGTGCCCAAATACGCCGCCCTCAGCAGCGGCCTGAGCCTGGTGGTGACGGCCGCCAGCGGCGCGCCCAAAACCTACAGCTTGCAGCCCACCGGGGCACCGCTCCCGGTGGAAACCATCGTGAGCGCGGCCAGCTCCACGCAGGCCAGCCTCACCAACCGCATCCTGAGCATCAGCGGCAACTCGGAGTTTCACGTGACGGGCACGAGCAACCCGCTCAAGGGCACGATGATCGACATGCAGGGCGACAACGTGTGGCTGTACTTCGAGGGCGTGCGGCCGTCGAAATTCAGCCAGCGGCTGCTGAGCCAGGTGACGATCAACGGCCAACGCGCCCAGATCGATACCACCGTGCGCCTGGTGCAGTACCTGCAAGGCTGCGTGCTCATCAGCCAGCCCAGCACCTACCAGCCGTTGGAAGCCTTCACCGGCAGCGCCTTGGGGGGCAGCTCGATGAAGTTCAGCCAATACAGCTACTATAAGACGGCCGAGCTGGGCGCGTTCAACGACAACGTCGGCTCGTTCAGGCTCAAGAAGGGCTACATGGCCACGTTTGCCGAAAACTCCGACGGTACGGGCTTCAGCAAGGTATACATCGCGCCCGACAACGACGTGACCATCAATACGCTGCCCGTGAGCTTGCAGGGGCGTACCTCGATGGTGCGGGTACTGCCCTGGGCCTGGGTGAGCAAGAAGGGCTGGTGCAGCGCCCCGCTGCTCGGCGACTCGCTGCACTCGGCCTGGAACTACAACTGGAACAACAACGGCCAATCGACGCTGGACATGGAGTACGTGCCGATTCGCCAGACGCAGTGGTGGCCCGACTTCAACACGACCAATAACAAGAAGAAGGTCACGCACTTCCTGGGCTTCAACGAGCCCGATACCAAGTCGCAGTCTAACATGAGCGTCAACCAGGCCATCGCGGCCTGGCCGGGGCTGTTGCAGTCGGGCCTGCGCGTGGGCTCGCCCGCACCCACCGACGGCGGGGCCAACTGGCTCTACACCTTCATGGACCGCGCCGACTCGGCCGGCTACCGCGTCGATTTCGTGGCCCTGCACTTTTACCGGGGCTGCCAGACGCCGCAGCAGTACTACAATTATTTGAAGGCCGTGTACGACCGCACGCGCCGCCCCATCTGGATTACGGAGTGGAACAACGGGGCCAACTGGACCACTTCGACCGGCTGCCCCAAGCCCACGTACGCCGAGCAGGCGGCCAAGATTCAGGCCTTCGTAACCATGCTCGACACGGCCCGCATCGTGGAGCGCTACTCGCTCTACCAGTGGGTGGAAGACACCCGCAAGCTGTTCGTAACCGACTCCGACCCGAGCACCATCACCCCGGCCGGCATCGTGTACCGCGACAAGGTATCGCCGATGGCCTTCAATCCCAGCCTCGTGCCGCCCACCGTGGTAACCTCGCCCCCCATGCCCTTCGGGCGGGGCAACATTGCCGTGACGCGCTACGGCAACGCCGGTTGGACGGGCGGCACCAATGCCACGCTGCCCGTGTACATCGACGAGTACTCGCCCACCAATAGCACGCTCTACACGGCCGGGCAACTCATGCGCAGCATCGCCATCCCCACGGCCAACTACGGGGCCAACTTCGGCTACGTGGGCTCGGGCATGAAAGTAAACGCCGACGGGGCGCTCGGCCTCTCGCCCGACCGCACCAAGATGGCGCTGGCCGGCTTCAACCTGGGCACCGGCAATACCAACCCCAACGGCGGCAACTCCGCCCGCGTGGTGGCCATTTTCGACGCCGACGGCAACCTCGATACCCGCACCGGCTTCTCGGATGGCAACAGCCAGCCCCTGCGCACGGCCGCCGTTACCGACAGCGGCACCGTGTACATCGCCTACGGGGCCAGCAACCTGGGCCTCAAGCACGCCTCGCTGCCCACGACCGTCAGCTCGACGCCGCGCAGCCGTACCGGCACTACCATCTTCCCGGTCATCAGCCTCAAGAAGATAGCCGTGTACGAGGGGCAGCTGTACTTCACTCAGAATACCACCGGCTCCGCCAAGGTGATGAAGCTGCCCGGCGTGCCCGGCAAGGCGACCACGCCCACGGCCCTGCCCGGCATCCCCAACATGGTGAGCGGCGGCACCCAGCCCAGCGGCTTCGTGATGTTCGACGTGAACCCCAACGTGCCGGGCATGGACCTGCTCTACTACTCCGACGACCCAGTGTCGCCGGCCACGGCTTCGGTCCTGAACAAGTACACCTTCAACGGCACCACCTGGACGGCTCGCGGCACTTACACCGTGACCGGCCTCAACGACAACGCCCTGCGCGACCTCACCGGTACGCTGGTCAAGGGCGTGCCCACGCTCTACGCGGTCAGCCTCACGTCGATTGTCAAGCTGGAAGACAAGGCCACGACCTATACGCTGGCCAACACGACCTTCACCAACAACCTGAGCGTGACGCTCACGCCGCTCGTCAACTCGCAGACTACGGCCTCGACCAACTACGGCTACCGGGGCATCTCCTTCACGCCCGGCACCCGCGACTCGCTCTACGTGCGCGTGCCGCAGACCATTACCGTAGCCAGCATTGCCGACAAGGCGATGGGTGCGGCCGATTTCTACCCGACGGCCACGACCACCTCGGGCTTGCAGCTGGCCTACGCCACCTCGGACCTGAACGTGGCGACGGTGAACAACGGCCTCATCAGCATCGTCGGCCCCGGTACCGTGACGATTACCGTGCGCCAGGATGGCAACTTCAAGTACCTGCCCGCCGCGCCGGTGTCGCGCACCTTCACCGTGCTCGGCGACATGACCGTGGCCGCCGGCCAGCAGCTGACCATGAGCAGCGCCGCCAGCTACGGCAACGTGCTCGTGCAGGGGCAATTGACGCTCAATGCGCCGCTCACGGCGGCCGGCACCATCACGGTGGCCAGCGGCGGGATGCTCGCCACCAACTGCCAGCCCATCACGGGCGCGGCTGATTTCAAGGTCGAAGCCGGGGCTGAGCTGCGCGTGTGCGACGCGGACGGCCTCGCGGCCACCGGCACTATGAGCGGCGCGGTGCAAACCACCGGCACCCGCACCTTCAGCCCCGATGCCAGCTACCTCTACGGCGGCTCCGTAGCGCAAACCACCGGTACCGGCCTGCCCGGCCAGGTGCGTGCCCTCACGGTGCAAAACCCGACGGGCGTGACCCTGAGCGCCCCGCTGCGCGTGGCCCAGGTGCTGCGCCTCACCCGGGGCGACCTCAGCCTGGCCGGCCAAAGCCTTACCCTGCTCTCCGACGCCAGCGGCACGGCCCTGGTCGATAACGCCGGCGGGATCGTAAGCGGCACGGCCACCGTGCAGCGCTACCTCGACCCCAGCCTGAGCCCCGCCACCGGCACCGGTAGCAACCCCACCGGCCTGGGCTACCGCCACTACAGCGCCCCGGTCAGCAACACGACCGTGGCCGACCTGGCTACCACCAACTTCGCGCCACAGGTGGCGGGCAGCTCGTTTGCCACCGTGTACGGCTACGACGAGAGCCGCCTCACGGCCGCGGCCAACTTCTTCGACCAGGGCTGGGTAGCCCCGGCCGCCCTGAGCACGCCGCTGGCCGTGGGCCGGGGCTACACCGTGAACCTGCCCGCCACCGAGCTGGTCGATTTCGTGGGTACGCTCAACAACGGCCCGCTCGCCCTCACCCTGGGCCGGGGCACGCCTACTGAAGCCGGCTGGCACCTGCTCGGCAACCCGTACCCGGCCCCGCTCGACTGGCGCACCGTGACCGTGCCCGCCGGCCTCGACAACGCGCTGTACGTGTTCCAGAGCACGGCGCAGTACGGCGGCAGCTATCGCAGCTACGTGAATGGTATGGGGTCGTCGCCGCTCGTACCGGCGGGCCAGGGCTTCTTCGTGCGGGCCACGGCGGCCGGTACCACGCTCGCGCTCAACAACGCCAACCGCGTTACCACCTTCGGCATCCAGCCCAGCTTCTACCGCACCGCCGCCGAGAGCCGCCCCGTAGTGCAACTGCGCCTGGCTAGCCCTACCGCCGCCGTTACCGACGATGCCTACGTGTACTTCGAAGCCGGGGCCACCGCCCGCGCCGATGCCCGCTTCGATGCCCACAAGCTGCGCAACACCGGCCCCGCCGCCCTCAACCTGGCCTCGCTGGCCGGTACCGAGGAGCTGAGCATCAACGGCCTGCCGCTGCCCGGCGCGAGCAGCCTGGAAGTGCCCCTGGCCCTGACCGTGGCCCAGCCCGGCACCTACACCCTCAGCACCGTGCAGCTGCTCAACCAAACCGGCAGCGTGACCCTGCGCGACCAGCGCACGGGCACGCTCACGCCGCTGGCCGCTGGTACCCGCTACACCTGCACGATAGCTGCGGGCGAGGCCGCCACGGGCCGCTTCTCGCTGCTCTTCGGCCCGCAAACCGCCCTGAGCACGGCCGCGAGCCAGCTCAGCCAGCAAGTCGAGCTGTACCCCAACCCCGCCCACGGCGCGGTGCAGCTCAGCCTGCCCGCCGCGCTCCAGCGCGAAGCCCTGCGCGCTACGGTGCTCAACGCCCTGGGCCAGCGGGTGCTGGAAACCACGCTGCCCGCCGGGGCCGCGCTGCGCCCGCTGCCGCTGGGTGGCCTGGCAGCCGGCGTGTACACGCTGCGTATCGCCAGCAGCCAGGGCGTGGTGACCAAGCGCCTGGTGTGTGAGTAGTAATTGGAGCCGTGCTGGGATATGCGTTTACGCTACCCCAGTCCCGCTTTAGCTCGACCAAGATAGAAAACGCCCATCGTGCACTCCGCGCGATGGGCGTTTTCTATGAAAGCCGTGCTGGAAGCCTCCGCTATGCCAGACAGCGACCTGCTCATTCGGCGTCCGCTTGCCCGGGCAGCTCGGCGACCCGCTCTCCAAGGAGGGCTACGGGCGCGTAGGCAACGAGGAGGCTGGTAGTACGTGCGGTGCCGGGCTGGGCATACTTTGTTTTATTTCTGGAAAAATATGTCCGCCCGGGGGCCGAATGCCTGGACATATGTTTGATTTTTTATTCTACTTCATGTCCGCTTCGTAGCCCACCCCCTCCGCGCTACCCTAACCCTGGCCGCCGCCTTGCGCCGGTACTGCGGCCTCACGCTGGCTGAACTGGCCTAAGAAGCGGTTTGGGGATTGGTGTACAGTAGTTACTACCCGAACGTGGGCGCCTCACCCCCCGGCCCCCTCTCCGAAAAGGAGAGGGGGAGCCTGTCGTTGGTAGGGCGTGGGGGAAGGTGGGTAAGAGTTTAGGAGGGTCACCTCATACCCTCTCAACCTCCTGCCCTCCTACCCTGACGATAGGCTCCCCCTCTCCTTTTTCGGAGAGGGGGCCGGGGGGTGAGGCGCCCACGCTCGGGTAGTTACTACTGCACACCAATCCCCAAACCGCTCTAAAGAACTCACTTACCGCTCTGCGCCAGCTTCAGCGCCGCGTCTAGCGTGCTATCGCGCCCCTCGCGCACGTCTTCAAGCGTAGGTGTCACCAGCACGTCGGGCACGAAGCCGACGGCGTGGTGGCGGCTGCCGTCGGGATTCAGTACCCGCTCGCCGCTGTAGCCGATGCTGAGGCCGCCTTGCAGCGCCAGCTGGCTGCGGCCCCCGTTGGCCCCCGAGGTAGGGCGGCCCACCAGCGTGCCCAGGTGCAGGCCCCGCACCATCGCCAGAAAAGTTTCGGGGTAGCTCTGGGTGACGGCGTCGGTGAGGAAATACATGCGGCCGGGCAGGTGCTGGGGGCCGGGGGCGTAGTGACCCACGTCGGGACCCAGGCGCAGGCCCTCCTGGTCGGGCCGCAGCATGTGGAGCTCGTAGATGAACGTGAGGTCGGCGGGCTTGGTCAGGAGCAGCGGCACGAGCGAGAACAGGTCACCGTCGGCCGGGTAGTTGCGAATGTCGAATACCACCGCCTTAGCCTGGCGGAGCGTTTGGTACTCGGTCGGGCTGAGCTTGCCTTGCAGCTTAGCCAGGTTGTAGTAGTACACGCCGGGGGCCAGCCAGCCGTTGGCCGGGGGGGGCGGCAGCCACATGCCGACGTTTTTGGCGCGTTGCAGCGTGACGGTACGCAGGCTGTCGCCCCGGCGCAGGCGCAGGGTGGCCGGCAGGTCGGTAGGGCTGCTGGCCAGCGACCAGAAAGCCTGCTGCTCCTTGGCCTGGGGCGAGCCCGACACGAAGCGTGCCCGCTCGGCCAGCACCTGCTCAACGGGCACGCCGTCGATGGCTTCCACCACGTCGCCGCGCCGCACCTGCGGGGTTTCTTTGGGAAAAGGTACGTGCGCTACCACCACCTGGCCCGCCGCCCGGCCGAAGCGCAGGGGTACGCCGTAGTTGCGCGGCTCCTCAAACGTGGTCGTGACCCAGGCGTGCCCGTCGTTGAGGGCGGCCAGCATCAGGCGCATGGCGCGGGTAAACCCGACGGTGGTAGACTCCACGTAAGCCCGGCGCAGGGTCTGGGCCAGGAGTGAGTCGGGGCCGACGCTGGCGCTGCCCCAGTAGGCGTAGCCGTGGCGCAGGGCATTCCAGCTCTCGACCACGTTGGCCAGCCGCACCTCGGGTAGCCCCAGGGTGCGCTCACCCAGGTAGCGCAGCCACTCGGCCGGGTACTTGGCCCGGTCGGCGGGCCGCACGTGCAGCCGGTCGAGTCGGAGCGAGTCGCCCACCGGGTAGGTGTGGGCCGCGTCGGCGGCCAGCGCCAGCGGCACGGTGCAGCTGATGCCGGGCACCAGCTCGCGGCCTACGTAGTCGCCGAGCCGCGACTGCTCCTTAAAGAGCGGCTGGGCCAGCAGGTCGGGCGAGGAAAAAGCCAGCTCCACGGCCTGCGTTTCGGCCGGTTCGCCGGCCTCGCCCGGTGCGGTCGAGAGCAGGACTTTCTTGCCCTGCACGATCACCGACGCCACCACCGTCAGGCTGTCGTCGAAGCCGGGCGGTATGCTGAACGACATGTTCAGCCGCCGGGCGGCCGAGTCAATCTTGCTTTTGAACAGGTAGTGATTGCCGGCGGCCGCCAGCACCTGGCCAGTGTAGCGCTGGGTAGCGCGGCGGTTTTCGACGCCGCCCAGCGTTTGGCGCAGGGTGATGTCGAAGTGGGCCTGGGGGCTGTGCTTGCTGCGCCGCCAGCTCAGGTCCACTTCGTAGGGGAGGCCCGCAAAGCGGCTGACATCCAGATTCGTGACAAACGGGAAGTTGTCGCTAAGGGGCGCGGGCCGCCCCAGCCGCACGCCGTGGTAGGCCTTGCCCTGGCCGGTGTAAATGCCCTGGTGCTGCCACGATACCACCCGGCTGGCCTGTGCCGCCCCGGGGGGCCGGAGCGCGGCCGGGTCGAAGGCCACCGGCTGGCTTGTCGGAAATACGCGGATGGTCGGTCCCAGAGGCTGAAACAAGTCGTTGAGCGTGCGAACAAGCTCGGCGTCGGTTGGCACGGCCAGCATCTCCCGGCTGCCTTTGGTGGCCAGCATGGGCCAGCTTATCCGCTGCGCCTCGTCCGACGGGTGGAAGTAGCGCACGTACCCGAACAAGCGGGCGAAGGCCGTCAGGTTTCTTTCCTGTTGCCGGGTCAGGTGCGGCTGGGCGTGGGCGGCCGGCGTCAGGGCCAGCAGGAGCAGGGGTAGGAGTAGGCGCAGGTTGGACACGGGGAAAAGAGGGACTGGTAAGTAGGAGGGAAGAGGCTGCCACCCCGGGCCCCCGTTGCAGGCCGCCGGCCGGCGCGGCCGGCAGTGGTCCGGGCGTTTGGTGGGAAGCTTTGGAAAACAAGGGTTTGACAGGCAATTTATTAGCGCGACGCTATCACCTGGTCAGGCCCCGCCGCCCCCGCGCCCCGTGCCGAATACCCCCCGGCTTTCACCGAAAATGTCCCTGCTGAGCCCTGGCTGGCAGGGGTAGTATTGCGGTAACATTGGCCGGCTTGCGGCTACTACTTCATTATCCTCTTTACTGCCTTTTCCATTCCCTTCTGCATGTCCGATTTTCGCTTGCCCCTGGCGGCGCTGCTGCTGAGCAGCGGCCTGGCCGCCGCCCAGGCCCCCGACCCCGCCGAGTGGCAAAATCCCCAGCTCACCCAGCAGGGCCAGGAAGCCCCCCGCGCCAGCTTCCTGCTCGTAGCCCAGCCCGCCGACGTGGCCGCCGCCGACCCCGTCCGCTCGCCGTGGTACCAGAGCCTGAGCGGCACCTGGAAATTCAACTACGTGGACCGGCCCGCCGACCGGCCGCTCGACTTCTTTCAGCCCGGCTTCAACGATGCCAGCTGGAAAGCCATCACCGTGCCCGGCAACTGGGAAACCCAGGGCTTCGGCCTGCCCATCTACACCAACATTACCTATCCCTTCCCGCGCAACCAGCCCTACATCGACCCCAAGTACAACCCGGTGGGTACCTACCGGCGCAGCTTCACGGTGCCGGCGGGCTGGGCGGGGCGCGAGGTGCTGCTGCACTTCGGCTCGATTTCGGGCTGCGCGTTCGTGTATGTGAATGGCCAGCGGGTGGGCCTGAGTAAGGCGGCCAAGTCGCCGGCCGAGTTCAACATCACCAAGTACCTCAAGCCCGGCGACAACCAGCTGGCCGTGCAGGTGCTGCGCTGGCACGACGGCTCCTACCTCGAAGACCAGGACTTCTGGCGGCTCTCGGGCCTCGACCGTGACGTGTTCCTGACCGCGCTGCCCCAGCACACCATCTGGGATTTCTTCGCCCACGCCGACCTCGACCCCACGTACAAAAACGGGCAGTTCGCGGCCGACGTCACCCTGCGCAGCTTCGGCAGCGCCCCCGCCGCCCGCCTCACCGCCGAGGTGCTCGATGCCAGCGGCAAGGTGGTGCTGCGCCAGCAGCAGGCCGTGGCGGCCCCGGCCGGGGCTGGCAATCAGGAAGTGAAGCTCAGCGGCACCATCAAAAACGTGCGCCCCTGGAGCGCCGAGCAGCCCAACCTGTACCAGCTGCGCCTCACCCTGGCCGACAACGCGGGCCAGGTGCTGGCGACTACGGGCAGTAAAATCGGCTTCCGCAAGGTGGAGATTAAAAACGCCCAGCTCCTGGTGAACGGCCAGCGGGTCGAGGTGCACGGCGTCAACCGCCACGAGCACGAGCCCACCACCGGCCACGCGGTCACCGAGGCCGGGATGCGCCGCGACCTGGAGCTGATGCGGCAGTTCAACATCAACGCCGTGCGCACGAGCCACTACCCCAACGACGAGCGCTGGTATCGCCTCTGCGACGAGCTGGGCTTCTACCTCGTGGACGAGGCCAACATCGAAACTCACGCCTACGGGGCCGAGCTGCAAGGCTGGTTCGACAAAACCAAGCACCCCGCCTACCTGCCCGAGTGGAAGGCCGCCCACCGCGACCGCATCAGCCGGCTCGTGGAGCGCGACAAAAACCACCCCAGCGTCATCATCTGGAGCATGGGCAACGAGTGCGGCAACGGCCCCGTCTTCCACGAGGCGTATACCTGGCTCAAGCAGCACGACCCCAGCCGGCCCATTTCCTTCGAGCAGGCCGGCGAGGATGTCGATACCGACATCGTGGCCCCGATGTACCCCGGCATGGGCTCGATGCGTCGCTACGCCGAGGCCACCGACAAAACCCGCCCCTACATCATGTGCGAGTACGCCCACTCGATGGGCAACGGCCAGGGCAACTTTCAAGAGTACTGGGACTTGATTCGCGCCCACCCGCACATGCAGGGCGGCTTTATCTGGGACTGGGTAGACCAGGGCATTGCCGCGAAAACGCCCGACGGCCGCCCCTACTTCGCCTACGGCGGCGACCTGGGGGCGCAGGGCATTCAGAACGACGACAACGGCTGCGCCGACGGCCTCATGGCCTCCGACCGCACCCCGCACCCCGGCTTGTACGAGGTGAAGAAGGGCTACCAGGACATCCGCTTCAGCGCCGCCCAGCCCGCCACCGGCCGCGTGACGGTCCTCAACGGCTTCTCCTTCAACACCCTGGCTGATTATAACTTCCGCTGGGAGCTGCTCAAGAATGGGGAGCTCGTGAAAGCCGGAGACTTCACCGCCGGCCCGCTGGCCCCGCGCCAGCAAAAGGAAGTCAAGCTGCCGCTGCCCGCCATGCCTGCCGGGGCCGGGGCGGAGTACGTGCTCAACGTGTTTGCCAAGACGAAAGCGGCCTCGCCGCTGCTACCGGCCGGGCACGAGGTAGCCCGCGAGCAATTTCTGCTTACGCCCGCTACGGGCTATTTCGCCGCCCGCCCGGCCGCCGCGGGCACCCTGGAGGTAAAGCGCGACGGCAACAAGCTGACCTTCACCGCCGGCGAGGTGCGCGGCGAGTTCAACACCAAGCAGGGCCGCCTCACCCGCTACCACCGGGGCGAGCAGCGCATGCCGGGCTCGTTTCCCGAGCCGTATTTCTGGCGGGCGCCCACCGATAACGACTTCGGCAACAACATGCCCGAGCGCCTGGGCGCGTGGCGCACGGCCCACGT
>CAJYVK010000017.1 GCA_913778455.1 uncultured Hymenobacter sp.
TGTCGGATGCATCCAACCAGGATGCTTCGGCAAGCTCAGCATGACAAACGGAGTGGTGCAGTTTTTCAGGCAAAAAAAAGGTCCTTGCCAACGTTGGCAAGGACCTTTCAGCTAAGCATGAGCAGTACTACACGTTATCTACGGCTACGCTATCGTTAGTAGTGCCTTCGGGCGTATTCACCTCGGTGCTGTCCGCGTCGGATTGGCGCTTGGGGCGGCCGGGACCACGGCTGTTGCTGGTGCTGGCGGGCTTGCTGGCACTGCTGCCGGGTCGGCTGGGGCTCTTCTTAGCAGCGGGCTTGGGAGCCGGAGCTTCGGCGGCGGGGGCGCTTTTGCGGTTGCGGGCCGGCGCGGGGGCCGGCGCTTCCTCTTCTTCAGCGGGGGTGGGGGCGGGCAGGTGAATGTCGGTAGTGCGGCCCGGCGCGATGGAGTCGTAGTGGCGCACTATCGTGTGCAGGGCCTGCTCAAACATCTGCTCGGTGTCCACGTCGAGGCGGCGGGTGGCCTCTTTCACCACTTCTTTCAGCTTGGCCTTCGTTTCTTTGCGGATGCGGTTCACCACTTCGTTCATGCGTGCGTCCAACTCCTTTTGCAGTTGCTTGGCCGCCGACTTCAGGCTTTGTTTCTGGCTGGCCTTTTTCTCGGTGCGGTCGTCGGCCAGGGATTTGGTGGCGCGGCGACCTGCTTTATCGGCCTTGCGCTGCGCTTTTTCCTCGGGCGTGCGCTTGGTGGAGGCAGCCGGAGCTACCGCTTCCGCAGTATTTTTCTTCGACATGAGTAAACAGGAGTTTTGGAAGGAAAGGGCAAACTAAAAAGGCAACCGTTGCGCCGCCTAGTTAATTGATTAACAAACGGACGTCCAGATTTTTTGTTAGAATCGCCGAGGAGTTTTTTGCTTTTCACAGCTAGTTAATTTTCTCCGCTGCGGCTTAAGTAAGTCGCCCCGCAATTATTCATTTACCTCCAGGATTGCGGTCTGTCGATTTAGTAAGCGTGGCTACTTGTATACAATGAATTCATTACCAAAACGCTACACCGTAACGGCTGCCCTGCCGTATGCCAACGGCCCGGTGCACATCGGGCACTTGGCCGGGGTGTATTTACCCGCCGACATTTACGTGCGCTACCTGCGTGCTCAAAATCGTGACGTAAAATTTATTTGCGGCTCCGACGAGCACGGCGTGCCCATCACTATTCGGGCGCAGAAAGAGGGCGTGACGCCCCAGCAGGTAGTCGATAAATACCACGCCATTATCCGCGACTCGTTCCAGGAATTCAACGTGTCGTTCGACGTGTATTCGCGCACTTCTTCGCAAACGCACGCCGAAGTTTCGAGTGGCTTTTTCAAAAAATTATACGAGGAAGGCAAATTCATTGAGCAAACCACGCAGCAGCTCTACGACGAGCAGGCGGGCCAATTTCTGGCCGACCGCTACGTGGTGGGCACCTGCCCCAACTGCGGCAACGAAAATGCCTATGGTGACCAGTGCGAGCGCTGCGGCAGCTCGCTCAGCCCCACCGAATTAATTAATCCGCGCTCCATGCTCAGCGGCAATACGCCGGTGCTGCGCGATACCAAGCATTGGTTTTTACCCCTCGACCAGTATGAGCCCTGGCTGCGCGAATGGATAATTGAAGGCCACAAAAACGACTGGAAAACAAACGTGTACGGCCAGTGCAAATCGTGGATTGACCAGGGCCTGCACCCCCGCGCCGTCACCCGCGACCTCGACTGGGGCGTGCCCGTGCCGGTGCCCGGCGCCGAAGGCAAAGTGCTGTACGTGTGGTTTGATGCGCCCATCGGCTACATCTCGGCGACCAAGGAGGGCTTTCCCGACGAATGGGAGAAATATTGGCAGGACCCCGATACCAAGCTGGTGCACTTCATCGGCAAGGATAATATCGTGTTCCACTGCATTATTTTCCCGGTAATGCTGAAGGCGCATGGCAATTATATCTTGCCTGATAACGTGCCTGCCAACGAGTTTTTGAACCTCGAAGGCGATAAAATCAGCACCTCGCGCAACTGGGCAGTGTGGCTGCACGAGTACTTGCAGGATTTTCCCGGCCAAGCCGACGTGCTGCGCTACGTACTCTGCGCCAATGCGCCCGAAACCAAGGATAATGACTTTACCTGGAAGGATTTTCAGGCTCGCAACAACAACGAGCTGGTGGCTACGCTCGGCAACTTCGTCAACCGCGCGGCCGTGCTCACCCAAAAGTTTTTTGAGGGCAAAGTACCCGAGCGGGGCGAGCTGCAAGCGATTGACGAGGAAGTATTTCGCCAGGTGGCCGAATTTCCGAACCGGATCGGTGAGTTAATTGAAAATTACCGCTTCCGCGATGCGCTGGCCGAAGTATTAAACCTGGCCCGCGTCGGCAATAAATACCTGGCCGAAACCGAGCCGTGGAAACTCATTAAAACCGATGCGGCCCGCACGGGTACCGTGCTGCACGTCGCCCTGCAAGTAGCCGCCGCCTTGGTGCCGCTGCTCACGCCCTTTCTGCCTGAGTCGGCTGGCAAGCTGGCCACCATGCTCAATTTCGAACCCGGCGACTGGGCCAGCGCCGCCCGCGCCGAGCAGCTACCCGCTGGCCATCAGTTGCAGGAGCCCGCGTTGCTGTTTGCCAAAATCGACGATGCCGTGGTGAATACCCAGGTGCAAAAGCTGCTCGATACCAAGCAGGCCAACGCCTTGGCCACGGCCCCCGTTACGGCCGCTAAGGAGAACGTCAGCTTCGATGATTTCGGGAAAATGGACCTGCGCGTGGGGACCATCATTGCCGCCGAAAAGGTAGCCAAAACCAAAAAGCTCCTCAAGCTGACCATCGACACCGGGCTCGACCAGCGCACCATCGTGAGCGGCATTGCCGAGTCGTTCATCCCCGAGGCACTGATTGGTCAGCAGGCGATGGTGTTGCTAAACCTGGCTCCCCGCGAAATCAAGGGTATTCAAAGCCAGGGCATGCTGCTGCTGGCCGAAAATGCCGATGGCACCCTGGCCCTGATGCAGCCCGGCAGCGCCGTACGCAACGGCAGCCCAATTCTGTAACACCAAGCTCCGGCTTGGTGAAGCGTTGTTAGGTTCAAATCGAGTGCTTAACAACGCTTCACCAAGCTGGAGCTTGGTGTTACTTTACATTCACCACGTTCATAGCACGTTCCAACCCCATCGCGCCGAAGGCCAGGATCGCTTCCCCGGCCTTTTCGATGCGCAGCGGCAAGTCAATCTGCTCGTCGGCGGAAAAGGGATTCAGCACGTAATCTACCTGCCGGCCTTTCGGGAAGTTAGCATCCACGCCGAAGCGCAGCCGGGCGTATTTATCGGTGCCCAGCGTGGCCTGAATGTCTTTTAGCCCGTTGTGCCCACCGGCCGAGCCTTGGCCCTTGAGGCGCAGCTTACCGAAGGGCAGCGCCAGGTCGTCGGTTACGACTACCATATTCTCCACCGGAATTTTCAAAGCGCTCAGCCAGTGCTGCGCGGCCTTCCCGCTGAGGTTCATAAAAGTAGTTGGCTTCACCAGCACGTAGGTGTGGCCTTTGCTCTTAAACTCGGTGGTAAATGCGTGGCGACCCAGCGCAAAGCGCGGCGCGTCGAATTTTTGCGCTAAATAATCGGCCACCATAAAGCCAATGTTATGGCGCGTGTCGGCGTATTCGGGGCCGATGTTGCCCAGGGCGAGAACCAAAAAGACCACAGATTTAACGGATTTAACGGATTTCGGGGATGCGCCCGCTGGCAGCGATGGGTAGCTTGCGGGGCGTGTGACGGGGAGATAAAAGAAAAGGCTGCTTTATAAGCAGCCTTTTCTTTTTGCAAAACAACGCTAATAACTCGTTTAACCGACCCAACAAACTCCCAGTAGTCAGCCCGCCGCCGTAGGCTGGCGGGCGTGTCTGCGCAATCCGTTAAATCCGTTAAATCTGCGATTAACGGTTGGCGGCCATTTCGCCTTTCAGCGCACGCGGGATGGTGATGGTGGCGATGGGAGCCTGGGCGTTGGTGAGGATGGTGTAGTTGTTGGTTTTCACCGCGCCTACTTTCACCGATTTGCCGAGCTCCAGGCCGTTGATGTCAACTTCCACGTAGTCGGGCAGGTTGTCGGCGGTAGCCTTCACCTTCAGCTTACGCAGCTTGCTCACCAGCTTACCACCGGCCAGTACGCCCGGCGATACGCCTACGTATTTCACGGGGATGTCCATTTTCACTTCTTTGCCTTCCTGCAGCTCCAGGAAGTCCACGTGCAGCAGCATCTCGTTCACGGGGTGGAACTGGGCATCTTGCACGATGGCGCGGTAGTGCGAGCCTTCCACGTTCAGGTCCACGATGTGGGCCTCCGGGGTGTACAGCAGCTCGCGGAACAGGATGGCGGGCACCGAGAAGTGTACCGTCTCCTGGCCACCGTACAGTACGCAAGGCACTTGGGCGTCGAGGCGCAGTGCCTTGGCGTCCGTTTTGCCGAGATTCGCTCTTTTAAACCCTACAATCTCCAGGCTTTTCATAAAAGAAGTTGAGTTGGAATGAATTATCCGCCCGGCAACCCTTGCCAAACGGGCCGCAAAGGTACGGCTTATAGCCAGCAATTACAACTAGCTGCCAAACAAAGGGTCTTGCCACCAAGGCGCAGTACCAGCTGTGTAAACCAAAAAAATAACGAACAGCAGCCAAAACGATAAAAAGCCCACTACTGCAACAAGAACCAGTCGGCCTACGCCCAACAGTATGGAATCGGCCGAAAAAGACCAATACAATACCCCTAAAAGGAGGCAGAAGCCGATTCCCAGCAGCAGCATTGGGCAAATTACCTAGACAAACAGCGAGCTAATACTATCGTGCGTTACCACGTTGCTGATGGCGGCGGCAAACAAAGGGGCCAGCGAAATCACGCGCACCTTATCGTTTTCCTCGCGTTGCGGGATGGTATCGGTTGTAATAAGCTCGGTGAGGGCCGAGGCGCGGATGCGGCTGTGGGCCGGCCCGCTCAGCAGCGGGTGCGTAATCACGGCGCGCACCGAGTTAGCCCCGCGCTCCATCACGAGGTCGGCCGCCTTACAGATGGTGCCAGCCGTGTCCACCATGTCGTCTACGAATACTACGTCCATGCCCTTCACGTCGCCGATTACCTGCATGGAAGCGATTTCGTTGGCCCGCAGGCGCATCTTGTCGCAGACTACAATCTCGGCCCCGAATTTTTTGGCGAAGGCGCGGGTACGCACCACGCCGCCCACGTCAGGCGAGGCGAAGATGAGATTTTTCAAGCCCAGCGACTTGATGTAGGGAGCCGTAACGGTGGCCCCGTCGAGGTGGTCGACCGGAATATCGAAGAAGCCCTGAATCTGGCCGGCGTGCAGGTCGCAGGTCATGAGGCGGTTGGTACCCACGCTCTGGATGATATTGGCCACTACTTTGGCCCCGATGCTCACGCGGGGTTTGTCCTTACGGTCTTGGCGGGCGTAGCCCATGTAGGGCATCACGATGTTAACCTTGTGGGCCGAGGCCCGCTTGCAGGCATCCACCATCAGCATGAGCTCCATGAGGTGCTCGCTGGGGGGGAAGGTACTTTGAATGAGGAATACTTCGCAGCCGCGCACACTCTCGTCAAAGCTGGGGCTGAGCTCATCGTCGGCGAAGCGTTGCAGGGTGAGGTCGCCGAGCGGCTGGCCGTAGGCTTCGGCGATTTTGCGGCCCAGCACCTGCGAGGCGCTGCCAGCGAAGAGTTTAACAATCGGGTCCATGAAAGGGGATAAAAGCAAAAATGCCTGTTAGCTCGCACAAAGCGGGCCAACAGGCAGGAAAACAAAAGCGGGCGAAAAAACCAAAAGGCGCCGACTGGCTCCCCGAGGGAAGTAGTCAGCGCCTTTATAACTGTCGAGCAGTATCATCGTTGTCCGACCAGGGCTCGAACCTGGACTTTCTTGAATCAAAATCAAGCGTGTTGCCGGTTACACCATCGGACAATTTCCCGTCGAGCTATCGGAGAGCGATGTGCTGTTCGGGGCTGCAAAGGTAGCAAGGGAATGATACCAAGCAAGGGCTAGGGCAAAAAAAATTAAAAAAAGTTTGCTGGGGGCCTGCCAGCCCGCTTTCCAGAAGTGGCGGGGGTAGCGGTATTCATCCGTGCTACAGCTTTGAAAAGACGGGTTTGAAGCGTACTTTTGCACCCTCAAAAGCATATTAACTTAGTAAAACAAAACCAAATGGCGAATTCGGGCAAAATCACCCAGGTTATCGGCCCCGTGGTGGACGTGAGCTTCGCGGGCGAAGGCGACCTCCCCAACATCTTCGACGCCCTGGAAGTAACCAAAGACAACGGCCAGGTGGTGATGCTGGAAACCCAGCAGCACTTGGGCGAAGACCGGGTGCGCACCATCGCCATGGACTCGACCGAGGGCCTGACCCGCGGTGCCGCCGTGCGCAACCTGGGCCACGCCATCACGATGCCCACCGGCGACGGCGTAAAAGGTCGCCTGTTCAACGTAATCGGCCAGGCTATCGACGGCATTCAGCAGCCGGTGAGCACCGGCGGCCTGCCCATTCACCGCAGCGCCCCGGCGTTCGAGGAGCTGGCTACCTCGTCGGAAGTGTTCTTCACCGGTATCAAAGTAATCGACCTGCTCGCTCCCTATGTAAAGGGTGGTAAGATCGGGTTGTTCGGCGGGGCTGGCGTAGGCAAGACCGTACTGATTCAGGAGCTCATCAACAACGTGGCCAAGGCCTACTCGGGCCTGTCGGTATTTGCCGGCGTGGGTGAGCGTACCCGCGAGGGTAATGACCTGCTGCGCGAATTCATCGAAGCCAACATCATCCGCTACGGCGAAGCCTTCAAACACTCGATGGAAGAAGGTGGCTGGGATCTGAGCAAGGTAGATCTCGCCGAGATGGAAAAATCGCAGGCTACTCTCGTGTTCGGCCAGATGAACGAGCCCCCCGGAGCCCGCGCCCGCGTGGCCCTGTCGGGTCTGACTATCGCCGAGAGCTTCCGCGATGGCGACGGCACCGGTGCCGGCCGCGACATCCTCTTCTTCATCGACAACATCTTCCGCTTCACGCAGGCGGGCTCGGAGGTATCGGCTCTGCTGGGCCGGATGCCCTCGGCCGTAGGCTACCAGCCCACGCTGGCTACCGAGATGGGTGCCATGCAGGAGCGCATTACCTCGACCAAGCGCGGCTCGATCACCTCGGTACAAGCTGTATATGTACCGGCCGACGACTTGACCGACCCGGCCCCGGCCAACACCTTCGCTCACTTGGACGCCACCACGGTACTGAGCCGCAAAATCGCCGAGCTGGGTATCTACCCGGCCGTTGACCCGCTGGACTCGACTTCGCGCATCCTCGACGCTACCGTTCTCGGCAACGAGCACTACAACACCGCCCAGCGCGTGAAGGAGATCCTGCAGCGCTACAAAGAGCTGCAAGACATCATCGCCATCCTGGGTATGGACGAGCTCAGCGAAGAAGACAAGCAGACCGTAAACCGCGCCCGCCGCGTGCAGCGCTTCCTGTCGCAGCCCTTCTTCGTAGCCGAGCAGTTCACCGGCCTGCAAGGCGTACTCGTTGACATCAAGGACACCATCAAAGGGTTCAACGAAATCATCGACGGCAAGTACGACCACCTGCCCGAGTCGGCTTTCAACCTGGTAGGCACCATCGAAGATGCCGTAGCCAAGGGCGAGCGCCTGATGGCCGAAGCCAAATAAATTTGTTTTGAGCTGTTAGCTATTAGCGGTTAGCTGTTAGCTTCTTATAAGGCGTTAGCAGAGAAAAGCTAATAGCTAATAGCTCAAAGCTAACAGCTCAAAAAAACATGCACTTAGAAATCATCACCCCCGACCGGAAAGTTTACGAGGGCGAAGCCACGTCGGTGCGGTTTCCGGGCACCGATGGCTCGTTTGAAGTGCTGAACAACCACGCGCCGCTGATTGCCGCCCTCAAAGAAGGCGACGTGACGGTGACGGGCGTGGGCGGCGGTACGTTTCATATCAGCGGCGGCATCGTCGAGGTGCTGCACAACCAAGTGACGGTACTGGCCGAGTCGGCTTCGGCCTAACTGGCTTAGTGACATACGGGAGCGCCCGTGCTGGCTGAGGCTGGCACGGGCGCTTTTTCGTGGATGAAGCTGGCGGGAGGGGCGGGCGCGTATCTTGGGCACTCACCTCTTTTCCCTGCTGCTTCATGCGTTTCGCAATGGTACTAAGTGGGCTCTGGCTGGCCTGCGGATTGACGAGTTTTGGTCCCGG
>CAJYVK010000018.1 GCA_913778455.1 uncultured Hymenobacter sp.
AGAGCAGGTGACCGGTGGCGTGCTCGGCCCCGCCCATATAGAGGTCTACCTGGCCCCAGTACTTCTCCACATCTTCGCCTACAAAGCGGTCGGCGTTGTGCGGGTCCATGTAGCGGAGGTAGTACCAACTGGAGCCGGCCCAGCCGGGCATGGTGCTCAGCTCGAATTCGTACTGACCCTTGTATTTCCAGTCCTTAGCGCGGCCCAGGGGCGGCTCGCCGGTTTCGGTGGGTTTGTACTCGTCGATTTCGGGCAACACGAGCGGCAGGTCGGCCTCGGCCACGCCATAAGCGGTGCCGTCCTTGTAGTAAATCGGAATGGGCTCGCCCCAGTAGCGCTGCCGGCCGAAGATGGCGTCGCGCAGGCGATAGGTGACTTTAGCCTCGCCGATTCCCCGGGCATCCAGCGTAATCAGCAAGTCCGCCGTGGCTTCTTTATAAGTCATTCCGTTGATGTCGCCGGAATTAATATAATGACCTTCCTTCGTGGGGTCGGCTTGTTTGTCCAGGTCTTTCTGAGCATCGGAAATCTGCACGATGGGCAGATTGAAATGCTTGGCGAAAAGGTAGTCGCGCTGGTCGCCGCTGGGTACAGCCATGACCGCTCCAGTGCCGTAGCCGGCCAGTACGTAGTCAGCCGTCCAAACCGGAATCTCCTCTTCGTTGAACGGATTGCGAACGTAAAAGCCGGTAAAGGCTCCCGTGATGGTTTTGGTATCGGCCTGCCGGTCACGCTCCGAGCGGTTTTTGGCCTGCTCTACGTAACGCTGGAGATTCTGCCAGGTGGCTTGGCTCTCGGCATTAGTTGAATTGCGCTCAGCAGCCCGCTGGCCCAGTGCCAGCGTGAGCGGATGTTCCGGCGCAAGTACCAGGAACGTAGCGCCATAAATGGTATCGACGCGGGTCGTGAAAACCTCGATCTGCTCTGGCTGCTCGTGTTGCACCACGAACGTATCGCCCGGTTCCGGCAGAAATACCTGAAAGCGAACGCTGGCTCCTACCGAGCGCCCAATCCAGTTGCGCTGCATCTCCTTCACGGCGTCGGGCCAGTCGAGGGTATCGAGGCCGGCCAGCAGGCGATCGGCGTAGGCTGTGATGCGCAGGTTCCACTGCGGCATGAGGCGGCGCTCCACGGGGTAGCCGCCGCGCTCCGAGAGGCCGTCTTTCACCTCGTCGTTGGAGAGCACGGTGCCCAGGGCGGCGCACCAGTTTACGTAGGTATCTTGCTGATACGCCAGGCGGTAGGGGAGCAGGGCGGCGAGCTTCTGCTTCTCGCTCATCAGCTGCCACTGGCCAGCCGTGAAGGCGTGGCGCTCCTCGTCGTCGCCGGCGGCGCGGAGGCCTTCGCTGCCGCTTTCCGCAAACTGGGCGATGAGGGCGCTGATGGGCTCGGCTTGGTTTGTATCGAGGTTGTACCAGCTATTGAACAGCTTGAGAAAAATCCACTGCGTCCACTTGTAGTAGCTGGGGTCGGAGGTGCGCACCTCGCGGTCCCAGTCGTAGCTAAAGCCCAGCTGCTGGAGCTGCCGGATGTAGGTTTCAATGTTCTTCTCGGTGGTCACGGCCGGGTGCTGGCCGGTTTGGATGGCGTACTGCTCGGCGGGCAGGCCAAACGAGTCGAACCCCATGGGGTGCAGCACGTTGCGACCTTGCAAGCGCTGGTAGCGCGATACGATGTCAGAGGCGATATAGCCCAGCGGGTGGCCGACGTGCAGCCCCGCCCCCGAGGGGTACGGAAACATGTCGAGCACGTAGTACTTGGGCTTGTCGGAGGTATTATCGGCGCGGAACGTGTGGTGCTGCTGCCAGTGGGCTTGCCACTTCTTTTCAATCTCTTGCGGGCGGTAGGCGGGCATTTGCTAGGCTAGTTGAATCGCGCAAAGGTAAGAAAAGCGTAGCGCGGACTTTTAGTCTGCCCGTAAGGGTGGTGAAAGCTCATGCTTATCATGCTTTTTACCAGCCACTCGCTGTAATTGCCGCGGACTGAAAGTCCGCGCTACATTTGCTGCACTGTGCGGTAGTCTCCCGCCGCCACGGCATCGCTTTTCGGCTTCGGCCAAAACGAGCGAAGCCCGTGGTTGGCCGACCACGGGCTTCGAAGTGGGTGTTTTTTTCCTCCTACATTCTGAAACCGATGGAGAAAAAACCAAACAGCGACGAAGACTATATCATAGTTTTCGTCAGGCTCCCGACTAAGCTGCTGATGCAGCTCGGTCGCTGGGTACTGGTAGCCAGCAGCCTCTACGTGCTGCTGAACAAGTAACCGATAGCCGGCAGGGAGGGTGTGCAGCCCTTCCTGCTTGGGCTGCTAACTGAGTTCAGCCGCCGGGAGTTGCGCAAAGATGCGAAACTTTTTGGGGAAATACCTGGGCTAGTGCGCCGCCAGCGCGGCACTGGGCTGGCTAGCCAGGGCTCGCAGGCTGTCGGCCAGCAACTGGTAAGAATAGATGCGGGCCTCCTGGTCGAAGATATTGGATACGGCCATCAGCTCGTCGACCTGCGTTTCGGCGATAAACTCTTGTAGATCTTGCTGAAGCGTAGCCGGGCTACCTACGAAGGAGTAGGCGAGCATCTGCTGCACCGCTTGCTGGCCGCCGGGCACCCAGAGCGGGCGCATCGACTCGACGGGCGGCGGTAGCGGGGCTGGTACGCCCGTCACGACGCTCTGCATAAACTGCTGGAGCGAGGTCGAGAGGTAGGCCGCGTGCTCGTCGGTGTCGGCCGCAATCACGTTGACGCAGGCAATGACGTAGGGCTGGGCCAGCGCTGCCGAGGGCCGGAAGTTCTGCCGATAAATCTCCAGCGCGGGCAGCAGCTGGCCGGGTGCGAAGTGGCTGGCAAAGGCGTAGGGCAGGCCCAGCGCGGCGGCCAGATAGGCGCTGTCGGTGCTGGAGCCCAGCACGTAAATCGGAATGTCCAGCCCCTCGCCGGGGATGGCCCGCACGGGCGCGGTGCTATTGGCGGTCGAGAAATAGGCCTGCAACTGCTGAATATCGCGCGGAAAATCCTGTACCCCACCCAGGCGGCTGCCCCGGATGGCCTGCGCCGTGCGCTGGTCCGAGCCGGGCGCGCGGCCCAGGCCCAGGTCGATGCGGCCGGGGTAGAGCGAGGCCAGCGTACCCAGTTGCTCGGCCACTACCAGGGGGGCGTGGTTGGGCAGCATGATGCCACCCGAGCCCACCCGCAGCGTGGTGGTGCCGCCCGCGATGTAGCCAATCAGCACCACGGGCGCGGAACTGGCCACGCTGGCCATGTTGTGGTGTTCCGACAGCCAATAGCGAGTATAGCCCTGCCGCTCCACAGCCTGGGCCAGGCGCAGGCTGTTACGAAAAGTATCGGTAGGGGTGCCCCCGGCCAGGATGGGAGCTAGGTCTAAGACGGAAAAGGCGACCGATTTAAGAGAATCTGCCATAAGAAAGTGCACGAAGAATAGAACACTACTCAACCATCGGCGCGGGCTAAAAGTTGGTGGCCGGCGGCCCAAGGCTAGCGGGCTGGCTTCAAGTTAGGTAGAAGTTAACGTTGATAATCTGCGCAATACGCCGCTGGCCAAACTCGGCGGTACGGCTGTCGGGCAATGCGGGCAAGCTGCGCCGTAAGCCAACGCTAACTCTGCGCAGTAATTGATTTTAAAAATAGGCCAACTATTTGAGTTAGTTAGAGTAAAACTCGGGCATTCATCTTTCACTTCACCCTTCCCAAATTTCTCTATGTCCTTTTCCTTCTTTACCAAGCACCGCGTGGCGGTGCAGGCCGTGGCCGGTCTAGTCGCCGTGGCCAGCCTGAGCCAGTGCGGCATTCACGAGCAAGTACAGCAAGCCAAAGCGTTTAAAAATGTAGACGTGCGCCTGGCCTCTATCGACCAGGCCACCGTGGGCGGCGTCAACGTGCTTAACCTGCGTCAAGCCGGCGACCTCGGCACCGCCGAGCGGGCGCTGCTGGCCGCCGCCGCTACCGCCGGCAACCTGCCCCTGCGCATGCGCGTGAACCTGGAGTTCCGCAACCCCAACGACGAGACGGCTGCTCTCAACGAGTTTGACTATCTGGCTTATATCGACGGCAAAGAGGTAGCCAAGGGCCGTACCACTCAGCGAATCGAAGTGCCCGCCAACGGTGGTGTTACCACGGCCCCGGTGATGGTGGAAAGTAACCTGCGCGACGCCTTCGGCCAGCAAACGGGCGCGAGCCTGGCTGATTTTGCCCTGGGCCTCACCGACCGCGACCGCCAGCCGCTGCGCTTCACCCTCAAGATTAAGCCCACCTTTATCACCAACAGCGGCAAGCGCATCTCACCCCCCGGCTATTCTACGGTGGAGAAAGAATTTACCGCCGCCCAGGCTCTTGACGCAGTATCCCGCGACGCGGCTACGCCCCCGCCGCCCCCGCCCGCTCCCCAGCCAGGTGCCGGTACGCCGCCCCCGCCGCCGGCTCCCCGTCCCTAAGCTTCGGCTAAGCTCCCACGTTGGGCAGCTATAGCGTGGAGCGATCAGAAAGAAAGAAGCCCGGTCAGGTTCTGGCCGGGCTTCTTTGTGCATGTTAGAATTGGAGAGCAATTCTCAGCTCAGCGTACATGTGTAAAATGACCAAGAGTGGTTTGTGCCTGCTGATTGCTCAATTGGACTGTAACACCAAGCTCCAGCTTGGTGAAGCGGTAGGACGCGCCCGCCGAGCGCCTCACCAAGCTGGAGCTTGGTGTTACAGCTCCGATACAAAAGTGGCGTATGCTCGTTTAAGAAATGAATTAAAAATAATAAATGAGTTTTACTCTGCTGAGCTTGGCGAAGCATTTTACTCGCTTCATTTGACGGTGCGGTAGAGATGCTTCGGCAAGCTTAGCATGACAGACGTTTTGAGTAGGGAGACTTTCTAAACAGCTTCAATAAAAAAAGCCCGGCCAATACATTGGCTGGGCTTTTTTAGAATGGTAATGATCCGAATAAGAAACGCAGATGTTTGCTGCCGAAACTACTCGGCCACGAGAACCGAGTGCGGCACGGCGCGGCGGCCGCCGAAGGCAGCGGCGGCGGCACCCAGGCCCAGGCCGAGGGCGGCCAGCAGGGCGGCTTTCGAGAGGGCAGCGGCGGCTTTGTCGCCAGCCTCGCGGGCGGCGGCTTCGGCTTTTACTTTGGCTTCGGCCAGTTTAGCTTGGGCTTGCTTGGCAGTGTTAATCCAGTTATCGACGATTTGCTCCGACTCGGCGCGGCTCTTGCCGGTGCGCTTCATCACTACGTTCACGGCCGCGTCGCGGTCGGCGGCGTTGCCGATGCCGCGGGCCTGGTCACCGAGGCGGTCGATGAGTTCGTCGAGATTATCGTCGGCGGCCTGGGGGTTGGCGGCGCTGCGGCCGGCTTCGTCCTTGGCGTTGCGGCCGGCGGTTTTGGCCTGGCGCTCCAGGTTTTCGGGGCTCAGCTCAGATTTGCCAGTTTGGCGTAGCAGCAGGCGGGCCTCGCGCTTCACGTCTTCGAGGTCGATGCCGCGCTCCTTCAGCTCGCCTTTAATAGCCTCACCCGCTTTGGGAGCCACGGCGGCAATGCCGCTACCCACGCCCGAGAGGGCCCGGCCGGCTACGCCCGTTACGCCGCCAATGATGCGGCCCACGGCCGTGGTGAGCAAATAAAAGGTGAGCAGCGTCACGACCGACCAGGTAAGCAGGCCGTGCAGCATGCCATCGGTGGGGCGGGGCATGCCAGCCAGGCGGCTGGCCACGGTAGCGCCCAGGTACAGCGAAGCCAGCATGCTCACCACCCACCAAATGGCCGCGCCGGTGCCGATGCCAGCCACTGGGTTTTGCTCGGTGAGGGGGTCAATGGTGCCCAGCCCGATGCCGAGGCCCAGCAGGCTCAGCGCTAGCTGCACAACCAGGGCCAGCACGGCCCCGGCGAAAACGGCGCCCCAGGAAATACGCTTGGTGATAGCTACCGGGGTGGTAGTAGCCGGATAAAATTCGGTGTCAGTGGAAATAGCCATAAGCTTGGGAAGGGAAATACGGTGACTAGCGAGTAGCCGGTGTTTGGTAGAAAAACAAGACGGAATTATCTTGTCAGGTGCCCCGTTTACGGCAATAAGCTGGACAGGTTGACTCAAAGGCGGCCAGAAACCAGTTGCGCAAGCGGCTGGCTGAGTATTGGGTAGCTTATTTTGAAGGGGATCTTAAAGCCGATGCCGCCGCCTGGCGGGCCAGCTCGCGGGGCCGGCTGCGTATTGGACGTGAGGCTGATGTGGCTGGCTGGCCCGGTTGCCAGAGGCAGCGCCCGCGCCCGTCCGGCAGGGCGCCGCGCCGCCCACGTCCGCCCCGGGCGTAAATTTGAGGTTCTAAGCTGAACCCGTGGCCCGCATCCCGAAAGAAACCGTTGACCAGATTATCCACACCGCCGACATTTTGGAGGTGGTGGGCGACTACGTGCAGCTCAAGCGCAAGGGCGGCCAGAACTACTGGGCCTGCTGCCCGTTTCACAACGAGAAGTCGCCCTCGTTTTCGGTAAACCCCGCCAAGGGCCTCTACAAGTGCTTTGGCTGCGGCAAGGCCGGCGGCGTCATCCAGTTTGTGATGGACATCGAGGGTAGCAGCTACCCCGAGGCCCTGCGCGCCCTGGCCAAAAAGTACGGCGTGGCCGTACCCGAGGAGGAGGAACGCACCCCCGAGGAGCAGCTAGCCCAGAACGAGCGCGATTCGCAATACATCGTATCCAACTGGGCCAAAGACTACTACCACGGCCTGCTGCTGAATTCGGAAGAAGGAATGAGCATCGGTTACGGCTACCTCCGGGAGCGCGGCCTGAACCTGACCACCATTCAGACTTTTGAGCTCGGCTACTCGCTCGACCAGTTTGAGGGGCTGATGAAGGCCGCTACCACGGCGGGCTACCAGCTCAAGTACCTCGAAAATACGGGGCTCGTGGTAAAGCGCGAAGACGACCAGGGCCGCGACACCGGCCGGCGCTACGACCGCTTCCGGGGCCGCGTGATGTTCCCGATTCACAACGTGAGCGGGCGCGTGGTGGGCTTCGGAGCCCGCACCCTGAAGCGCGACGACAAGATGGCGAAGTACCTCAACTCGCCCGAGTCGGACATCTACCACAAGTCGGACGTGCTCTACGGCTTGTTTCAGGCCCGGCAGACCGTCCGGCACGAGGAGCTGTGCTACCTCGTGGAGGGCTACCTCGACGTGCTGAGCCTGCACCAGGGCGGCATCAAAAACGTGGTGGCCTCGTCGGGAACCTCACTCACCGAGGGGCAAATTCGCCTGCTCAAGCGCTACACCGACAACGTGACGGTGCTCTACGACGGCGACGCGGCCGGTATTAAGGCCAGCCTGCGCGGCATCGACCTGCTGCTCGAAGGCGGCCTCAACGTGCGCGTGGTGCTGTTTCCCGACGGCGACGACCCCGACAGCTACATCCGCAAAGTGGGCGACCAGCGCTTTGCCGACTACATCGAAAGCCAGAGCCAGGATTTCATCGCCTTTAAAACCACGCTCGTCGCCCGCGAGGCCAGCCAGGACCCGGTGAAGAAGGCGTCGGCCATCCGGGAAGTGTTGCAAAGCATTGCCAAGGTGCCCGACGGGCTCAAGCGGCAGGTATTCTTGCAGCAGACGGCGGCGGCGTTTGGCTTTGAGGAGCAAGTAATTATCACTGAGTACAACAAGCTACTCAAAACCGGGACGCCCACCAAGGCGCGGCCCGAAGAAGCCCGTGATACCCGCCCGGCGGGCCCGGCCAGTGCCCCGGCCGCACCCACCCGCGCCTTCACGCCCGAGGAAGAAGCCGAGATGGCCATGTACGGCGTGTCGAGCGGCTCGGAGGCCGAGGCGACGGCCGGCCTGCACCCCGGCAGCAGCCTCAACGCCGACCCCAACGAGCTACCCGCCCCGCTCGACGTGCTGATGCAGTGCGAGCAGGCCGTGCTGCGCCTGCTGGTGCTCTACGGCCCGCACGAGGTGCAGCCTGAGGTATCGGTGGCGCACTACCTGCTCAGCCAGCTCGACGGCACGCCGCTGCGCACGCCGCTCTACGCCCGGCTGTGGGGCGAGTGCCGCGAGCAGTTTTTGCAGGGCCAGCTGCCCGATTTGCGCCTGCTGGCCCACCACGAAGACGCGGGCATTCGCTCGCTGCTGGCCGACTTTGCCACCGAGCGCTACGACCTCAGCCCCAACTGGCGCATCAAGGATATTTACGTACCCACTGAGCTCAACCTGATTCAGCTGGCTTGCGACAACGCCATTCTGCGTCTCAACAAATGTCACGTGCAGCGCGAGCGCCAGCAGTGCCTGGCCCAGCTGCAAGACCCGCGCCTCGACCAGAACGAGCAACTCAACGCGTTGCTGCGGTATAATGAGCTGACGAAGCTAGATGGGCAACTGGCGCAGATGCTTGGGACGGTGGTGGCGCGTAATGCGTAAAAACCACCTGCCATGCTGACGAAGGAAGCATCTTGTTAGGATAGAATAGAAGTAGCCACACAAACCTGGCAAGATGCTTCCTTCGTCAGCATGACAAACGTTTTTTAGCTCAGTAATGCTCAAACAAGTGAACCTCTCCCGTCTGTGGCTGGCTCTGGGCCTGCTGGCCTTCAGCTTCGCGGTAGGCGTGGGCGGCTTTATGCTGCTCGAAAACTACCCGTTTGTCGATGCCTTCTACATGACGGTCATCACGGCGTCCACGGTAGGTTTCGGTGAAGTGCACCCGCTGTCCGACGTAGGGCGGGTGTTCGTGTCATTTTATATTCTGTTCAACCTCTTGGTGGTGGCCTACCTCGTGTCGGTGCTCACCACCTACATCTTCGATGGCGAGCTGCGCCACCTTTTTCGCATGATTCGCGCCGACCAGGAAATCCGAAGCTTCCGCGACCACGTTATCGTCTGCGGCTTCGGGCGCAACGGCTACAAGGCCTACGACGAGCTGCGCCACAGCGGCACCCGCGCCGTGGTCGTGGAGCAGAGCCAGCAGCTGCTCACCGCCGCTACCGAGGCCGTGGGCCACCAGATTCCGTCCGTACTCGGCGACGCTACCACCGAGGTTACGCTGCGGCAGGCGGGCATCGAGCGGGCCCGCGCGCTCATCACGGCCCTGCCCAAAGACGCCGACAACGTATTCGTGGCCCTAACCGCCCGCGAGCTTAATCCTCAGCTTGTTATTATTGCCCGGGCCAGCGCCCGCAGCAGCGTGAGCAAGCTGCTCTCGGCCGGGGCCAACTCGGTGGTGATGCCCGACGAAATCGGCGGCTCGCACATGGCCAACCTCATTATCCGCCCCGAGGTCATTCGCTTCCTCGACATGATTTCGGGCCTCGACCCCAACAAGCTGCGCCTCGAAGAGCTGCCCTACCACGAGCTCAAGCCCGCCTTGCGCGGCCAGAGCATCCGCGAGCTCGACGTGCGCTCGCGCACCGGGGCTACCATCATCGCCCTGCGCCGGGGCCAGGGCGGCGAGCTCGAAGTAAGCCCCGCCGCTGACTACCGCACCGCCGCCGGCGACGTGCTGCTCGTGCTCGGCAACGAGGCCCAGATTCGGGCACTGCACCAGCAGTTTAAGTAAGCGGGCAATAGGGGTGGCGCCCCGTCCCCACGCGTGGCACCGCGGGGCGGCCCCTAGTTTTGTGGCCTCATGCACATTTTACAAGTAAGCCCGCGCGTGCCGTTTCCGCTGCACGACGGCGGGGCCATCGGGATTTATAACATTACCAAAGGGCTGCTCGCGGCCGGGCACCGCGTCACGATGCTCGCCATCAACACCCCCAAGCACCACCAGCCGGCCGACGTGCTCGACCACCTGGGGCCAAATCTCCGGCTCGTGACGGTGGACGTGGACACCGACCTCAAGCCGCTCAAGGCGTTGCGCAACCTGCTGTTTTCGCGCCAGCCGTACAACGTAGAGCGCTTCGTGAGCAACGAGTTTTTCGGCCGCCTGGCGGAGCTGCTGGGGGAGGAGAAGTTCGACATTCTCCAGTTTGAGGGCACGTTTGTGGCCCCCTACCTGCCGCTGCTCCGCCGGGCGCTGGCGGGGGCGGCTAAAGAAGGTAAGCTCTTGCCACCCACGGTAGTACGAGCGCATAATATCGAATACGTCATCTGGGAGCGCCTGGCCGCCGGCGAGCAAAACCCGCTGAAGCGCTGGTATCTGCGGCATCTGGCGTCCCGCCTCCGCCGCTTCGAGCAGGAGCAGCTGCCGCACTTCGACGCCGTGGCCGCCATCACGGCGGAGGACAGCCGCCGCCTGCGGGAGCTGGGCTGCCAGCAGCCCGTGGCCCTGGTGCCCGCCGCCGTGGAGCTGGCGTCCTTCCAGCCCGACCCCAGCGTGAAGCCCCAGCCGCGCACCGTTTTCATGATCGGCTCGCTCAACTGGCTGCCCAACCTCGAAGGGCTCGACTGGCTGCTGCGCGAGGTGTGGCCCACCATCAACGCCGAGCTACCCGAGCTGGAGCTGCACGTAGCGGGCACCGGCACGCCGCCCCACCTGCTGACCCCGCGCTCCGACAACGTGTTCATCCACGGCTTCGTCGATTCGGCAGCCGCTTTCATGCGCCAGTACGACCTCATGCTGGTGCCGCTACTCAGCGGTGGCGGCATGCGCGTTAAAATCATCGAGGGTATGGCACTAGGCAAATGCATGTTGAGCACCACCGTTGGGGCCGAGGGCATTGCCGTGCGCGATGGCCACGACATCGTGCTGCGCGACTCGGCCGCCGCCTGGCAGCAGGCCCTGCGCGACTACTACCACGGCCGCCTGCCGGTGGCCACCATCGGAGCCGCCGCCGCTACCACCGCCGCCGAGGTCTACGACAATCGCCGCGTCACCCAGCGCTTTGAGGCACTGTACGAGGAGGTGAGGAAGTGAGGAAGTGATGAGGTGAGGTATCAGCATACTCTAAAACGTTATTCCAATCTTATAGTCCCATCACCCCATCACCCCATCACTTCCTCACTTCCGCACCTCATTACCTCCTCACCCAACCCTACCTTTGCGGAGCGCATGAAAATCCTGGTGTTACTTTCCCGCTTTCCGTATCCGCTCGACAAGGGCGATAAGCTGCGGGCGTATCACCAACTGCGCTACCTGGCTGGGCAGGGACACACCATCTGTCTGCTGGCCCTCAGCGACGAGCCGGTGAGTGCCGAGGCGCTGAGCACCGTGACGCCCCTGTGCCGGGGCGGCCTGCACGTGCACCGGCTGGGTCGGCTGGCCCGCGGCCGGGGGCTGCTGCGGGCACTGGCTACCGCCGGGCAGCCCTTGCAAGTAGGCTATTTCTACGAGAAAGCTGCCCAGCGCCTGGTTGATAAGCTGGTCGTGGAATTTCGGCCCGACCACGTGTACTGCCAGCTCATTCGCATGGCCGAGTACCTGCGGCCCCACGCTGGACTGCGGCCCATGACGCTCGACTACATGGACGTATTTTCGGCGGGCATGACGCGGCGCATGGCTACCGCCGCCGCCTGGCAGCGCCCGGTGCTGGCCCTGGAGGCGGACCGCCTAGCCGCCTACGAGGCTGAGGCCTTCGGCTGGTTTCGGCACCATACCATCATCAGTGATCAGGACCGCCAGCTCGTGCAACATCCGGCCAAGGGTAGTATTGCGCTCGTACCCAACGGAATCGGGCTTGATTACTTCCAGCCCCAGCCCCAGGCGGCCAAAACCCACGACCTGTTGTTTTGCGGCAACATGAGCTACCACCCCAACGTGGACGCCGCCTGCTGGCTGGCCGAGGAAATCCTACCCCTGGTGCAGCGCCAGCATCCGGCCGCCAGCCTGTTGGTGGCGGGCACCACCCCCGCGCCCCGCGTGCAGGCCCTGGCCCGCCGCCCCGGCGTAACCGTGAGCGGCTGGCTGCCCGACATCCGCACGGCCTACGCCCAGGCCCGCGTATTCGTAGCGCCCATGCGGGTGGGTACGGGTTTGCAAAACAAGCTGCTCGAAGCCCTGGCCATGCAATTGCCCTGCGTCACCACCCCGCTGGCCAACAACGCCTTGCGTGGTATTCCTGATCAGCACTTACTGGTGGCCGAAAGCGCGACCGACTTGGCCGCGGCCATTGCCGGCCTGCTGGCCGACGAGGCCGAGGCCGCCCGGCTGGCCGCCGCCGGGCGCACCTTTGTGGCCAAAACCTACGACTGGGCCGCCGCGACGCAAAAATTAGAAAACTTGTTTCGGGATAATTGTTAGTACACTCATAAAACCAAGAACGTCGGGCAGAGCTTGTCGCCTCGCGCTGGCTTACCCAGCCAACTGCCCCGGCCCGCGCCGCCCGCCGTTTGAAAGTAGCATTCCCTTTAGAATTCCATGCTAGACACCATCGAATCCGCCATCGAAGACATCCGGGCGGGCAAAGTTGTTATCGTAGTCGATGACGAAGACCGCGAAAACGAAGGCGACTTTATCTGCGCGGCTCGCGCGGCCACGCCCGAGGTTATCAACTTCATGGCCACCCACGGGCGTGGCCTCGTTTGCGCACCCATTACGGCCGAGCGCTGCGACGAACTGGGCCTCGACCTGATGGTGGGCCGCAATACGGCCCTGCACGCCACGCCCTTCACGGTAAGCGTCGATTTGCTCACCAACGGCGTAACGACCGGTATCTCGGCTTCCGACCGCTCTAAGACCATCCTGGCGCTCATCGACCCTGCCACCAAGCCCGAAGACCTGGGCAAGCCGGGCCACATCTTCCCGCTCAAGGCCCGCAAGGAAGGCGTGCTGCGTCGCGCTGGCCACACCGAGGCGGCCGTGGACCTGGCCCGCCTGGCGGGCTTCGAGCCGGCCGGCGTGCTGGTGGAGATTCTGAAGGAAGACGGCGAGATGGCCCGCCTGCCCGACCTAGAGCTGGTAGCCAAGCGCTGGGATTTGAAGCTGATTTCGGTGCAGGATCTCATCAAGTACCGGCTGGCCCAGGAAAGCCTCATTCAGCGCGAAATCACGGTGAAGATGCCCACGGCCTACGGCGACTTCGACCTGTATGCCTACACCCAGCGCTCCAACGGTGCCCAGCACCTGGCCCTGGTGAAGGGCGACATTTCGGGGCCGGAACCGGTGCTGATTCGGGTGCACAGCTCGTGCGTGACCGGCGATATTTTCGGCTCGTGCCGCTGCGACTGCGGCCCCCAGCTGCACAAGGCCATGGAGCAAATTGACCGTGAGGGCCGGGGCGTGCTCGTGTACATGAACCAGGAAGGCCGGGGTATTGGCTTGCTCAACAAGCTGAAAGCCTACAAGCTACAAGAGCAGGGTCGCGACACCGTGCAGGCCAATGAAGACCTGGGCTTCCGGGGCGACGAGCGCGATTACGGCGTAGGCGCGGCCATCATCCGCGACTTAGGCCTGCGCGAGCTGCGCCTGCTCACCAACAACCCCCGCAAGCGTACCGGTCTCAGCGCCTACGGTATCGAAATCGTGGACACCGTGCCCATCGAAATCGCACCCAACCAGCACAACCAGACGTACCTCACCACCAAGCGCGACAAGCTGGGCCACGATATCCTGCAAAAAATGACGCCCGATACGGCCGCGTAGCCGTGCTCGGTATTCGCGTCGGTAAGGGTATGTAAATTATTGAATATGAGTGCCGTGGCTGGTTAGTTTAGTCACGCTCTGCCGGGTTGATTCCGCTACCGCCGCGTGGCAGAATCAACCCGCGCTCGATTAAATAACTGCGAAACTCATGGCTTCTTCTGGCTGATAATCGTAGCTTTATAAGCTATAAGATTTTTCGCATGAAGACGCCGTTGCCCCTTTACCACATCATCTACCATAGCCTGGCCTCGGGCACCGGCATGACTCCCGCGGCGCTGACCGACCTGCTGCGCCAGGCCCGCACGTATAATCAAACCCACCGGCTCACGGGCCTGCTGCTCTATGCGGCCGATACCCAAGAATTTGTGCAGGTGCTCGAAGGGCCGCAGCACGAAGTGCAGAGCCTGTACGCCAAAATCGCCCGCGACCCGCGTCACAAGCACGTCTTTGTGTTGCATGAGGGCCAGGAGGAAGCCCGCATGTTCCCCGACTGGCGCATGGGCTTCGCCCCAGCCGCCGCGCACGATCTGCACTCCGTAACGGGCTACCTACCCCTGGTGAGCGAGCCGGCGCACTTGCGCCCACCCGGCCTCGCCGTGCACGCCCCCGCGCAGCTGCGTCGCTTCCTGGGCGATTTTGCCCGGCCCCTGGCTACGGATGAATAATGGACTACGAGTGGTGGACAAGCAGCAACTAAAAAGAGCTCTCCTGTTGGGAGAGCTCTTTTTAGTTGCTGCATAGGTAGTAATTGAATACCCTCAGGCTAGGGGCGGGGTACCGGCCCCAGCCAGCGCAGCACTGGGTAGCGGCGGTAGCCCGGCTCGGCGTAGGGCGAGTGCTGATACACCCATTCGAGCTGGGCGGGGCCGCTGGCGGCCAGCGCGGGGTCGGCTTGTTTGGCCGCGTCGAGCTGCTGACGCACGGCGGGGTTTTGCGTCAGAAAATCAGCGGCGAGGTCTTCAAATACGTAGTTGGAGTAGTGCTCCTTCTGCTGCAATACGCTGTCGAAAAAGCCCCAGGCGAAAAAGGAGTCGGTGGCCTGCGGCTCTAGGGTTTCGACGAGGTAGCGGGCGGCGGGGCCTTGCTCGGCCAGCACGGCCAGGTAGGTGCCAGCGGGGAGGGTGAGGTCAGCTTCGCGAGTAGTACTCAGCCGGGCTTGGCTGTGCAGGTAGTGGCCCTCATAGGGGCGGGGGCTGGTTTTGTAGTCGTCGAGACGGTAGGTCTCGGCGGGACCGCTGAAGGGCTGGGTCAGCTCGCGCAGCACTACGCCGTTGCGGCGTAGGTTGTCGAGTACCTCACCCCAGGCGGCCGGGATGGCGTAGGCCACCGGCGCGGTGGCGCTGGCCGTGGGCCGGGCATCGTTGTAGAAAGGAACGGGCCGCACGTAGGGCCGGGTGCGGTCGTAGTACAGGCGTGGCTGGCCGCTCACGGCGCTGGGCTTGTGCCCGGCCTCGTAGCCCCGAAACTGGAGCGTGCCGCTGGCCGTGTCGCACCCGGCCCAGGCCAGCGTAAAGCGCGCCTGGGCGGCCAGGGCACGGTCGGCCTCGGCGCGGGCGGCCAGCAGGGTGGGGGCCTGGGCGGCCACGGTTTGCAGGTAAGTCAGCAGCAGGTCGTAGGTGGCGCGTACCCGGGGGCCGAAGGCCTTGAGCATGTGCGTTTCGGGCATGAAGCCGATGCTGTTGAACAACGCCGCGTAGCCGGTGGAGTAGCGCGGGCTTTCGAGAAAGGCCCGCAGGCCGCTCTCGGGCGTTTCGCCCTCAAAATCGACGTAGGGCGTCATGGGCCATTTTTTCTGGGCCATGCCAGCGTAGAGGGCGGGCAGCAGCTGGCTTTGCAGGTAGGTGCCCAGCGCCGGGGCCAGCTTGTCGTGCTGGCTGGGAATGAGCGTGATGGTGTATTGATAGTCGGCCCCGTTGGAAGTATGCGTGTCTACGAATACCTCGGGCCGCCACCGCTGAAACAGCGCCGCGAAGGCGCGGGCATTGCGGGAGTCCTGCTTCACGAAGTCGCGGTTCAAGTCGAGGTGGCGCGCATTGCCCCGGAAGCCGTAGGCCCGCGGGCCGTTCTGGTTGACCCGGGTAGTGGAATTGCGGTTCAGCATCCCGTCGATGTTGTAGGCGGGGATGAGTACGACGGTGACCTTAGCCAGCAGCGCCAAGCTTTTTTTATCGCGCAGCAGGTCGCGGGCCAGCATCATGCTGGCGTCGATGCCCTCGGGCTCGCCGGGGTGGATGCCGTTCTGAATAAACAAGATAGGCCGGCCCTTGGCCCGGCTGGCAGTGGGCTCGAAGGTGCCGTCGGCCGAAAGCACCAGCTCGTGCAGCGGCTGGCCGCTGTCGGTGGTGCCGGCCGTGCGCAGCTGCACGGTGGCCGGGTTGGCCGCCGCTAATTCCTTGTAAAAGGCAATGCATTCGGCGTAGGTGGCGGTGGTATTGTGCTGCGGATCACGCTCGAAGGGGGTAGTGAGCGGCGGGGTAGGAGTAGTGGCGAGCGCAGCGGCGAGCAGGAGCGAAGCAAATAACATAATGGCGAAGGTCGGTAGAATGGGGCGACCTTTACGGCCGTAGCCCGGACTTTCTCCGCCGCGTTTGCGTAAGCTCAACCATCTCTCACCCGCAGTCTCCAGCCGGAGGCCGCGCTAGCTTTCTTCTCCATTTTGCGCCCCCTTATTCTCATTTCCAACGACGACAGCCTCACGGCCCCCGGCATCGCGCACTTGGTGCGCCTCATGCGCGAGCTGGAAGCCGAAATCGTGGTCGTAGCCCCCGCCAGCCCGCAGTCGGGCATGGGCCACGCCATTACCATCGGCCACCCGCTGCGGCTCGACCAATCCACTATTTTCGGCGAGGGCGTAACGGCCTACGCCTGCACCGGCACTCCGGCCGACTGCGTCAAAATCGCCAAGCACTACGTACTGGAGGGCCGTCGCCCCGACCTCGTCGTGTCGGGCATCAACCACGGTTCCAACTCGTCGGTCAACGTGTTGTATTCGGGCACGATGTCGGCCGCCATTGAGGCGGCTATCGAGGGGCTGCCGGCCATCGGCTTCTCGCTGTGCGAGTACGGTGACGAGGCCGACTTCTCGCACGTTGGCCCCTGGGTGCTGGAGATATGCCGGCAGGCGCTGGCCCACGGCATCCCGGCCGGTACGGCGCTCAACGTCAACATTCCCAAGAACGCGGCCGGCCCCATTCAGGGCATCCGGCTGGCCCGCCAGGCCCGGGCCAAGTGGCAGGAAAAATTCGAGCAGCGTCACGACCCCTACCGGCGCCCGTACTACTGGCTGCTGGGCGATTTTGTAAACAAAGATCTGGGCCGCGATACCGACGAAGCCGCACTCGCCGCTGGTTACGTGTCGGTGGTGCCTTGTCAGTACGACCTCACCAACTACGGCGCCCTGGGCGAAATGGCCGAAGCCTGGCAGCTCGCGCTGCCCGAAGGCGGGCCGGCCGCTACGCCGCCCCAGCCCATAGCCAGCGAAGATTACGGACCGGCGGCGCAGTAGTGTTTTTAGCTGTTAGCCATTAGCGGTTAGCTGTTAGCTTTTCTGAACAGAGAGCTAACAGCTAATGGCTAACCGCTAACAGCTAATGTACCACTACGCGCACTTGCCGGTGCTGCCGCGCCACGGCCGGCGTGCGCACGATGCGCGGCGGCCGTAGCTGCGCCGGGCGCGTCGGGTGGTCGCGGAGCGAGCAGATGTAATGATGCTGATGATGTGCGCCGTGTCCGTCTGGCGTCACCAGCAGTGCCAGCAGCAGCAGGCTTCCCCCAATTATCGGCATTTTCATATGGCGTACAGATTCCTTTTCAAGGTAGTACGCTGGCCGTGAAGGCTTAATGAATAGCCGGGAGTATGCGCGTCCGCCGGGCTAGTCGTTGCTGAGCCAGCCCTTGCGCCAGAAATAGTACAGCTGAATGCAGACAATGAGCAGCAGCACGCACAGCAAAATTGGGTAGCCAACGGGCGAATACAGCTCGGGCATGTTGAGCGGCAGCACGTGACCGTGCGCGTCTTCGTGCTGAAAATTCATGCCGTAGAGACCCACCACGAAGCTGAGCGGAATAAAGATGGAGCTGATGATAGTCAGCACCTTCATCACCTCGTTCATGCGGTTGCTCTGGTCGGAGAGGAAGAGGTCGGCCAGCGAGGAAATATTGTCGCGGTAGCTTTCGGCCAGGTCGAGGGCCTGGATGGCGTGGTCGTAGGCGTCGCGGTAGTACACTTTGATTTCCTCGGGTACTACCTCGTCGGGCAGGCGCAGAATTTCCGACATCTTATCGCGCTCCGGGTATACGAGGCGGCGGAAGCGCACCACGTCTTTTTTCACGCGCAGAATGCGGGCCAGCAGGCGCTTCTGGCTTTTCTCGGCGAAGATGCACGTTTCCAGTTCCTCGATGTAGTCGCCGATGGCTGCCATCGTGGGATAGTAGTGGTCGAGTACCACGTCGGTGAGCGCGTAGGCCAGGTAACTCACTGAGCGGCGACGCAGCTGGCTGAAATTGGCCCGAATACGGTTGCGCAGCACTTCCAGACAATCGTCGTAGTCATCCTGAAACGAGAGCACGTAGTTGGGCCCGGTAAACAGCGAGAGCTGGTCGTCGTGCACCGTCAGCTCGGCCGTGAAGTCGGTCATGCGCGACACGAGAAAAAGCCGGTTGTCGTCGAATACTTCCACCTTGGCCCGCTGGTAGTCGCCCAGCACGTCTTCCATTTGCAGCGGGTGCAGGCCGAAGTCCTGCATTATGCGCTCCATCAGCGGCAGGTCGTCGTAGCCGCGCACGTCGATCCAGTGTTTCAGGTCGGGGTGCTCGCGCAGGAAGGTCAGCAGCTCGTCGTAGCGGTCGGTGTATTCGGCCTCGGTGTACGATTTTTCGTCGTACGACATCAGGAATAGTCTGGGCTTGAGCGAATCGGCATTGACGCGCAGCGTGCCCGGGCGCAGGCCCACGTTCTGAAACAATGCCTGGCGGCGGGCTTCGCGGTCGGGGTCGGGCGGCAGGGGCGGCAGGTCGAGGGCGGCCGGCCGGGTACGGGGAGGCGAGGTGGCGGGAGGCGAGTCGGTGAAACTCATGGCGGGTAAATAGCGAAGAAGAGGCGGAAACCGCCGCAAGATTAGGGTAAAAGAATGCGTGCCGGCCAGTGCCGTACTTTGCCCGGCCCGTTAGACTTCGTGAAAGCCATTCCCCACTTCTCCTCTCTGCCCGGCTGGGCCGTATACGCCGCTGCCGCGCCCGCCGGCCAACCGCCTGCCGGACCGCGCCGGCCGCTGGCCTTCGCCCCCTGGCTCTACCTGGAGCCCGCCCACCAGGCCTTGCAGGCGCACGGCCAGCCCGTGCACAGCTTTTTTCTGGAAAGCGAAGTAGAAAATACCTCAGTTGCTCAGCTATTTGTCGTGCTCGATGGGGCTGGGCCAGGCCGGGCTAGCTCACCGGGTCAGGCCCCGTTTGGGGCCGTGCAGCTGGCCCCCGGCGTGCCCGATAGCGCCCTGCACCTGCTGCTCGAAACGGCCGAACTTGTTCTCCGCACGTACGGCCAGCAGCGGTTATACCTGCGCGGCTACCCCTTCTGCTACGACCTCGCCGGGGCCGCCCAGTTGGCCGAGGTGTTGCGCCAGCGTCATTACGCCGTGGTGCAGGCCGAAGAGAATTATTACCTCGACCCCGGCCGCGACTACGAAGCCCACCTGCACCCCAGCGAGCGCCGCCGCCTGCGCCGCTGCCGCCAGCTGGGCCTGGTGCCCGAGCAGGAGCCGCCGCTCATTCTACCTTGGGTGTATGACTTTATCGCGGCCTGCCGGCAGGAGCGGGGGCAGGAGCTATCGCTGCCGCTGGCGCGGGTGCAGGAGCTGTTCCGGGCGTTTCCGCGCCAGCACCTCATTTTTTCGGTGCGCAAGCCGGGGGGCGAGTGGGCGGCGCTTACCATCGCCATTCAGGTAAGTGAGCGGGTGCTCTATAACTTTTACCCCGCCAGCCCACTGGCCGACAACCACCTCAGCCCCGTGGTGCTGCTCAACGAAAGCCTGCACGCCTACGCCCGCGCCTCGGGCCTGGCCGTGGTAGATCTGGGTACCTCCACGCTGCCCACCGGCCCCAATACCTCGCTGCTGCGCTTCAAGCGCCACCTGGGCGGCGTGAGTAGCTTGAAGCTGAGCTGGGAAAAGACGCTTGGCGCTTAGGGTTAGGAAATTGGGTTGAGGTTGCGTTGAGGGCGCGGGGCTCCATATCGATTAGTTAGTCGGTCCCTGGCGGCACGCCTGGCTCGTAACTTGAGCGCCGCCGGCCAATAGGCAGCACGGGGCGCAGCCCCGCGCCATCGGGGCCGCGAAGAGTAGTCAGACTTTTGGTGAATCTTTATTTCCAAGTCGTCGCCCGCCCGACCTTTGCCGCATGGCTACTCCGGTGCGAACAATTTGGCAAGGCTTCGTGCGCGGCTCGCTGGGTACGGGCGTGGCCCTGGTAGCGCGGGCGGCCGGGGCGCTGGCGCTCAATAAGCTAGTGGCGCTCTACGGTGGCCTGGGCGGCCTCACCCAGCTGGCCCAGTTTCAAAACCTGATGGCTCTCTTTGGGGCCCTGCCCACCGATGGCGTGCAGGTGGGAGCCACCACGCGGCTGGCCCCGCTGCGGCCGGGCTCGGGCCGCCACCGGGCCTGGCTGGGGGCGGCGCTGCTGCTCACGGGGCTCGTAGGGGTGGGGGCGGGGATACTCCTGCTGGCCACCGGCGGCGTGGCCTGGCCCGCCGGCCAGGCCGCCTTATTTACAATGGGCATGCTGCTCGTGACCACCCAGGCGCTGCTGAGCACGGCGCTGCTGGCGGCGGGCCGGCGTGGGCCATACGTAGGGCAGGCCGTGGCCCTCAGCGTGTTGGGTACGGCGGCAGTGGCGGCCACGCTGGCGGCGGGCTGGCCGCTGCGGCAAGTGCTGCTGGCTTACCTGGCCGGGCAGGCGCTTACGCTGCCGCTGGCCGGCTGGGCCGCCCGGCGGGCGGGGCTGTGGACCGGCTGGCGCTGGCGACCTAGCCGGGTAGCCGGCCGCGGCCTCTTGCCCTTCCTGCTGATGGCCGCCGGCTCGCTGGTCTGCGGCCGGGCCGTCGATTATGGCCTCCGCGCCTGGCTGATAGCGCACTACACCCCGGCCCGCACCGACCTGTGGCAGGCCGTGGCCAAGCTGTCCGACAATTACACGCTGGTAGTGGGGGCCGTGCTCAATACCGTACTCTACCCGCGTCTGGCGGCGCTCTCCGCCACTCCCGCTCAGGCCCGGCGCTACCTGGAGGCCGTATTCGGCCTGCTGGCCGTGGGGCTGGCCGGGGCGCTGGGCCTGGTCTACGCCCTGCGCAGCGTGCTGCTGCCGCTGCTCTTTGCGCCGCGCCTGCTGGCCGCCCGCGAGCTACTGGCCCCGCAGCTGCTCGGCGACTGGGCCAAGTTTCTCTCCTGGGTATTTCTCTACTATTTGCTGGCGAAAGCCCGGCCGCTCCCTTATTTGACCATGCAGGCCATCGGCGCGGTCCTCTACGTGGCCGCGCTGCTGGCGCTGGTGCCGCGGTATGGGTTACATGGCGTGGTGTGGGCCTACGCGCTGTACTACACTGTGCTGTTGGGGCTGTGCGCGGGGCTGTATAAATGGTATTGGAAATGAATAGTAGGACCTTATAATGAAATACGTTTTATCAATCGCATTAGGTAAGAATAACTTATAGTATAATCTTATGACTGAGAAAGCGCTTCAGATCCTGCGTCATCCTCGCCGCTCTCCCGCAACTCAAAACGCCCGGTCCCATGCCCGCCGCCCCGCTCGTTACGATCATCGCACTCTGCCACAACCACGCGCCGTACCTGCGTGAGGCGCTGGACTCCCTCCTGGCCCAGGACTACGCGCCGCTGGAAGTCTGGCTCGTGGACAACGGTAGTACCGACGACAGCCCGGCCATCCTGCAAGCCTACGCGCAGGCGCAGCCTGGCTGGCACCTGCTGCTGCTGCCCACCAATATTGGCAACTGCCGGGCCTTCAACCAGGCTTTTTTGCAGAGCCGGGGCGAATTTGTGGTCGATTTTGCCACCGATGACGTCCTGCTGCCCCAGCGTCTGAGCCAGCAAGTAGCGTTGTTTCAACGCCTGCCGCCCGACTACGGCATGGTGTATTCTAATTGCGAGCTGATTAGCGAATATGGGGCGTCGCTGGGCCTCTACCACCGGCCCGCGGCTACCGGCGGGCTGCACCCGCGCCCGGCCAGCGGCTGGGTATTTGGCGAAATACTACGGCGCTATTTCATCAGCACGCCCACTATGCTCATGCGCCGGGCTACGCTGCTGGCCCTGGGCGGCTACGACGAGGCGCTGAGCTACGAGGACTTCGATTTTTGGGTGCGGGCCAGCCGCGACTGGCGCTTCCAATACCAGGATGCCGTGACGACCCGCAAGCGCAAGCACCCGCGCAGCATGAGCGCCCAGGTCACGACCGCCCACGACCCCTACCTGGCTTCCACGCTGGCCGTGTGCCGCAAGGCGCTGGCCCTGTGCCGCACGCCGGCCGAGGTCCGCGCCCTGGCCGGCCGCCTGCGCTACGAGCTGCTGCACGCCCTGCGCCGTCGGCAGTGGCGCGCCGCCCGCCAGGCCGCCGGGCTACTCGTGGATGTAGTCGGCCGGGTCGTAGGGCTGCGAAGCCAGGCATAGCAGTACCGCGCCCGGCTCGAAATGAATGGCGGGCCAGCAGTGCGGCGGCAGGTATAGCGCCTGCTGGGGCTGCTCCAGGCAAAACTGCACCGGCTCCTGGCCCTCGGCCTGCACGTGCAGCGTCACACGTCCGTGCACGGCTATCAGTACTTGCTCCAGGGTGTGGTGGGCGTGGCGGCCGCGCACCCGGCCGGTGGGCACTTCCGTTATCCAGTAGGCCCGCTGCACGGCAAAGGGTAAGCCATCGGTTTCGGCCACCGTGAGCCAGCCGCTGGCGGCTGCGCCGTGGGTCGGGAGAGTAAAAAGATAGGGAAGCGTCATGCAGCGAAAGTGGCCGGCAAAGATAAAGCTGCGCTGCGTCGGTTTACAGAAAGCGGGCCCGCAGCTCGGGCGTGGGCAGCCAGCAGCTTTCCTGGCGACCAAACCACCGGTAGCGGTGCCGGGCCACGTAGCGGTACAGCGCGTCGCGCCAGCGCTGGGGTAGCAGCCAGCCCACTGCCGCCAGCCGCCACGGGCCACCCAGCCGCCGGGCAATGCGCAGCACGGCCGTCGAATGCGAATAAAACTGCCCGCCCTCCAGCAGCACGACCGACTCGGGGCAGCCGGCGCTGCCACCCGGCGGCCCCGAGTCGGTCGTGCTGCTGGAGGGCGGGCAGTTTTATTCGCATTCGACGGCCGTGCTGCGCATTGCCCGGCGGCTGGGTGGCCCGTGGCGGCTGGCGG
>CAJYVK010000019.1 GCA_913778455.1 uncultured Hymenobacter sp.
CCCCCGCTACTGCTCCTGCACTAGTCACCAAACTTCACCTCCTGACGCCCCCCGTCGGGCCGCGTAAGCGTGGCCCCGGTGGCGGTGGGCGTCAACTCGCGCACGGGTAATAGCTCGGCGTCGGTCCAGGCGGTACCCGATTTCTTCCAGAGCAAGAGCGTGGCCAGGAGCGTGGGTGAGCCGGCGGGCAGCTGGGCGCTGGCATTGAGCACGGTGCTAGTGGGTTTCACGGGGTTGAGGCCGTTGGTGTCGAGGGTTTCGAGCTTCTGCCAGCCGCTCAGGTTGACCATCGCCAGCTGGTAGGTGCCGTTGTCGATGAGCTGCACCTCGTGGCCCTGCACCTGCCGGGTACTGCGCTTGACGGGGCCAGCCAGGCTGGGTAAGGCGTAGTGCCCCAGCCGGGCGGCCACGGCGTCGGTACCAACGTACTGGTCGAGGCGCAGGATGCCGTTGGGCAGCGGCATCTCGGCCAGGTGCAAGCGCACGTTTTTGTTGGTTTCCAGCTCGGCGTCACGGTAATAGATGCCGGCCTCGTACTTCTTAAAGGTGTAGAGACGCAGCGGCTCCCACTTGGCCTGCTGGTTTTGGAACATGTAGTTCATGGCCACCTCGCCGCGGGGGCCGTCGGCCTGCCAGGGGAAGGCGCTGTTGTAGCTCAGGCGGTTGTAATTTTCGTCGGCCCGGTAGGGGTCACTGGCGGGCTGGTGTGGGGCGGTGCGCAGCTCGGCCGCGCCGCTGTTGGGGTAGTCGGTGACGAGGATGTTCGGCCCCGCCTCAAACTTGTTGACGACGGTATTGGGCTTGAACTCGCTGGCCCAGGGGCCTTCGTTCTCGGTGGCCGTCCAGAACGGGCTGCTGGCCGGCACGAGCAACCCCAGGAATGCCTTGCTCATCCAGAATACGCTGCCCCGGCAGCTGTAGGGCTGCACGGCCGGCTCAAACGCTCCGTAAAAGCCCAGCGTGGGAATGTTATCCTGCAAGAAGTCGGGGTTTTGCAAGAATTGCAGCATGGCCCCCGAGGCAATGCGCCGCATCCAGCCAAAATTGGTACCCGCCGCCGGCTGCAAGCCCATGAGCGGAAACGGCACCACCGCCGCGAAGCGGTAGGTGATGCTGCGGCCCCACATAATCATGTGGCCGTCGCGGCCGAACTGGTAGGGGTAGTTATCCTTGAGCGGGGCAAAGTTGGCGGCGAGCTGGGTGGCCACTTCGGGGTAGTGCTGGCGGCCGTAGTACTCGCTCCACAGGCGGCCGTACATCTGGAAGGCCCACATGCTGTAGTAATCGAAGCTGGGCGCGTCGTCGTACCAGCCTTCACCCTTGTAGTGCCCGAGCTGCTTTTGCAGGTACTCGGCCAGCAGCTTCTCATTCACGGTGTAGCCCCGGCTGTGGTAGAAGCTGAGGATGAAAATATTGAAGTAGCGCCAGTTCTGGGGCACGGTGGGGCCGTCGCCGTAGCTGAGCATGGTGGCGGCCAGCTTGTCTTTGGTTTCCTTGGGCAGCGGGTCCCACAACACTTCGGGGGCGGCAAACAACGCCACCGACAGCCCGCCGAACTCCACCAGGTTCTGGCTGGGGCCGCCGTTGGCGGCGCGGGGCGCGATGTAGCTGGGGCTGGCCGGGTCCACGAGCAAGGCCAGCTGGTGGCGGTAGTAGTCGCCCACCTTCACGCCGTTTAGGGTCAGCTTGGGGTTTTCCTTGAGCAGGGGCGCGGCCATGAACAGCGTGCGACACAGGCCCTCCAGCTTTTCGGTGGGCACCTGGCCGGCCGAGCGCGGGTAGCTTTTGCCCGGCTGCTTCGGAAACTGCATGGGGTCGTCGAGCGTCTTCACGTAGCTGAAGGCCCCGCCGAGCAGGTAGCGGGCGGCATCTTGCCAGTGCCGACGCGTGAGGCCGGTGTAGGGGCTGCGCTTCTTATCCGGCTGCTGCACCACGAAAGGGGCCAGCTTGGTAGCCGCCGGGGCCACGTGGGTGTCGTAGTAAGTGGCGGGCGCGGCCTGGCCGCAGGCCAGGCCCGCGGGTAGCACACCCAGCGCCCAGCTAAGGAAAACGGATTTTTTCATCTACAAACTTTAAAGCGCAATAAACCAAAGAAGGCCGGAACCTGCCGTCCCACCGGCAGGCCCCGGCCCGGGCCTTAACCTCCCCTAATCGGCTAGTAGCCGGGGTTCTGAGTCAAGGTAGCGTTGGTATTCAAGTCGATGGTCGACTGCGGGATGGGCAGCAGCAGGTTGTTGCTGGTGAGGCCCGTGATGGACGCGCCGTTGAGGCGGGTCGCCCGGTCTACGAGCGTGCCAGTCCGCACGAGCGTAATGCGGCGCTGCTCCTCCCCGATCAGCTCGCGCACGCGCTCATCGAGAATGAAGTTGAGGGTAATGTCCGACGCGCTTACCTGAGCGGCCTTGGCGCGGGTGCGCAGGGCGTTGATGCTGATGGCCGCGTCGCTGGTTTTCCCCTGCTTGAACTGGGCCTCGGCCAGCAGCAGGTAGGTTTCGCCCAGGCGCATCATGGGCAGGTCCTTGATGGTACCGTAGCCGAAGACGTCCGCCGGGTTATACTGATTCCACTTGGTGGTGTAGGGCGTGATGTAGAAGATGGTATCGGTACCCTTGAGGCCGGTCACGCGCTGCCCCAGCAGGCTCGGCTGGTTGGGGTCGTTGTAGTAAAAGCGGCGCTTGAGGTTGTAGCGCGAGTTGCGCATGTCGGCGTTCTCGTTAGCCGGGTAGAGCTGGTAGTCGACCCAGTTGCTGAGGCGCATCCGCCCGATGCCGCGCCCGCCCAGCGAGTCGGCGATGGCCATGCCTTTGATGTTGTAGTAGCCCGGCACCCACATGCGGCGTTGCTGGGCGTTGGTCTGGGCACCCGGCACGTTGAGCTGCTGCTCGATACCCCAGATGATTTCGGTGTTGCCCTGGTTACGGCGCTGGTTACCCACGATAAACATATCGGAGAAATAGTCGCCGGGCTGGCTGGCCCGCACGCCGTAGCGTGCCGATACCAGGCTGTAGACTTTGCTGTTGATCAGGGTTTGCAGCACGGCCTCGGCCTTGTCGGGCTGGTTCATGCGCAGGTACACCTGGCCCAGCAGGTGCTGAGCGGCCCCGCTGGTAATGCGCCCCGAAGCGGCCTTGTTGGCAGAGAATAAGTTCGGGATGGCCGTGGTCAGATCATTCACGATGAAGTCGTTGACCGTATTTAGCGGCGTGCGGGTGAAGTCAGTGCGCGGTGCCGAGATGGGCGTGTCGATCAGCGGCACGGCACCGTAGAGCGTAGCCAGGAAATCGTAGGCGTAGGCCCGGAAGAAGCGGGCTTCGGCCGAGATACGGTTTTTGTAGCCCTGGCGCAAGGTGGACGGCGCGGCGGCGGCCCCGGCAATAATCTGGTTGGCGTTGTTGATGGTGCGGTAAGCCCAGCTCCAGTAGTAGGCCGCGCCCTGGTCCTGCGAGTTGAGCAGGGTGTAGTTGTAGTACGGTACCTCTACCCCCTGCACCTGGCCCGGGATGGCTACGTCGGTACCTTCCTGCATGATGCCGAGCAGGCCCTGCGGTCCGTCGGACGTGTACTGCTCGCGCACTACCGATTGCAGGCCGGCCATTGCGGCCTCAAAACCCAGTGAATCGACGAGCACCGTCTGGGGGGTGTAGAGCGAAAGAGGCTTTTCCTCCAGGTAGTCCTTTTTGCAGGAGCTGAGCACCTGGGCCGTGCCCAGCAAGCCCATGAAGGCTAATGCAATACGTTTCATATCGTTATCAATCTAAAAGCTGGATGGGAGAAGAATTAGCGTAGGCTCACGTTGACGCCGGCCACAATGCTGCGCACCTGCGGGAAGTTGGTGCCCCCGTTGCCGGTGCCGTTACCCACGGTGTAGTTCTGCTCGGGGTCCCAGCCCACCCTGTTGGTCCAGGTGTAGAGGTTGCGGCCGATCAGGTACACCGAGAGGTTGCCGAGGTGCATCTTCTCGCTGAGCTCGGCCGGGAAGGTGTAGTTGAGCGTTACGTCCTTGAGGCGGGTGAAGCTGGCGTTGCTGGCGTAGCCGTAGTTGCGGGGGTTGGTGTAATTGAGGCCGGGGCGGCTCTGGCTGGCATTCTGGGCCGTCCAGTAGCCAACTTCCTGCGGAATGTTGGTGCGGCCGCCGAGGTCCACGAAGTTGAGGTTGCCGTTGTTGCGCAGCACCCCTTGCACGGTCTGGAAGAAGACGCGCAGGCTCAGACCCTTGTAGGTGAAGGTGTTGGTGATACCGCCCTGCCAGTCGGGTAGCGTCGAGCCGAGGTACTGGCGGTCGAGGCTGGTGATTTTACCGTCGCCGTTGAGGTCGGCAAACTTGAGGTCGCCGGGCTTGGCCCCGGGGTCCTGGCCGCTGGGGTCTTCGCCCTGCTGCCACACGCCGGTTTTCACGTAGTCGTAAATCCCGTTCAGCGGCCGGCCGATGAAGAGGTTGTTGCCGATGTCGTCGCCGCCGGTGCCGTAAATCTGGGTCAGGCGGTTACGCACGGCCGAGAAGTTGAGCGTCGTTTCCCAGGTGAAGTTGGGCTGCTGCACGTTGGCCGTGGTCAGGGCCACCTCAATACCCTGGTTGCGCACCGCCCCTACGTTGTCGAGAATCGAGCCGTAGCCGGTGATGATCGGGACCTGGCGATTCAGCAGCAGGTCGCTGGTTTTCGCATCGTAGTACTCGATGGTACCGGTGATACGGTTTTTGAACAGGCCGAAGTCAACGGCGTAGTTGGTGCTGGCCGTCTGCTCCCATTTCAGGTTGCCGTTCCCGATGTTGGCGATGATGTTGTTGCCGCTGTAGATGGTGCCGGCCCGCAATGCCGTCACGGCTACCCCGTTGTAAGCATATTGTCCCTGCGCCAGGCCGGTAATGGTTTGGTACGGGTTGATACCCTCGTTACCCGTGATACCGTACGAGAAGCGCAGCTTCAGCACGCTCAGCCAGTTGTTATCCTTCAGGAAGGCCTCGTTGGCCACGTTCCAGCCCAGGGCAAACGAGGGGAAGATGTTGTACTTATCCGTGTTGGCACCGAATACCGAGGAGCCGTCGCGGCGGGCCGTGAGCGTGAGCAGGTAGCGGCTGTCGTAGTTGTAGTTGACGCGAGCCATCTGCGAGAGCAGCGCCCGGCGCTCGTTGTACGAACTGATGGTAGGCGTCAGGCCACCCGAGCCAATGCTGTTGAAGCCGCTCTGGTCGTTGATGAAGCCACTGGCGTTTTCGGTGGTCGTGAAGTAGGTATTCTGCTGGGCGCTGTACAGCCCCGTGAAATCGATGTGGTGCTTGCCGAAGTCCTTGGTGTAAGACAAGATGTTCTCCAGCGTGTAGTTCATGCGCTCATCGTTGAGGAGCTGCGCGTAGCCGTTCAGGTTGCCGAACGCCCGACCTTCGTAGTAGGCGTAGCGGTAGGGCCGGTACGAGTACGTGGCGTTGAGGCGATACTTCAACCCTTCGAGGAAGGTCGGAGCTACCTCGGCGTAACCGGTACCCGTGAGCTGGTTGACGCGGCTTTCACGCTGGGTGGTGAGGGCCAGCAGCGGGTTCTTGATCAGCAGCTCGGGCAGCTGGGGGTAGATGGCGTAGGTACCATCGGCGTTGTACTCATTGCCGTAGGGGCTCGTTACCTGGGCCAGCGTGAGGTCAGCGCGGCCGCCGTTGTCGTTGTTGGTCGAGAAGAACGACGAAGTACCCAACTTCAGCCAAGGCGTGATGGTGGCGTCGATGTTCGAGCGCAGGCTCACGCGCTGAAACTGGAAGCCCTTGAGCGTACCCTTCTGGTTGAAAAATTCGCCCGACACGAAGTACTTCACATTGTCGGTACCGCCCGAGATGGACAGGTTGTGGTCCTGAATCACGCCCTGCTGGCTGATTTCCTTCATCCAGTCCACCGTGCGGCCGGCTTGCAGGTTTACCACCTCGGCCGAGTTGGGCAGCGGCTGGGTGGGCGTAAACCCGCGCTGGGCGGCGAAGTCGAGGTATTTCTGGGCGTAGGCCTCCGGGCTGAGCGGGTTCAGGCGCTTCACCAGGTATTCGAGACCGGCGTAGCCATTGTAGCGAATTTCGGGCTTGCCGGTTTTGCCGCGCTTGGTCGAGATCAGGATAACGCCGTTGGAGCCCCGCGTACCGTAGATGGCAGTCGAGGAAGCGTCCTTCAGAATCTCAATCGAGGCGATGTCGTTCGAGTTGATGTCGTTGAGGTTGCCCGGAAAGGGCAGCCCGTCCACGATGATGTACGGGTCGGTGCTGGCCGTAATGGAGCGCACGCCGCGCACCTGAATGCGGGGCTGCGCGCCCGGCACGCTCGACGTGGTGGTGATGTTGACGCCCGCTACCGAGCCGGCCAGCGCCTGCGCCACGTTCGAAACCGGGATTTTCTCCAGGCGGTCCTGCGCCACCGATACCACCGAGCCCGTTACGTCGGAGCGCTTCTGGGTACCGTAGCCCACTACCACTACTTCGCTCAGGTCCTGGGCATTGGGCGCCAGGTTGATGGTGAAGGAAGTGCGACCGTCCACGGGGATCTCCTGGCGCAGGTAGCCGACCGTCGAAACGACGATGGTGGGCGTAGCCGTGCCATCGGGAATGCGGAGCGTGAAGTGACCATCGGCATCGGTCGAGGTGCCAATCTGGGTACCCTTGATGACTACGGTAGCCCCGGGAAGACCCACTTTCTTCTCGTCAAGTACCGTACCCGTTACGGTAATGTCAGCAGCGGGGCGGCGCAGGCTAGCCGGGTTTTCGGGCGTGCTGGCGAGGTGGTCGGCTGGAGCGGCACTCACTGCCAGGGGCAGTAGCACGCTGCATAGTAGTAACGGATTTACCTGCATAGAGAAGGCTAGATGCGGCTGCGAAGGCAGCCGGGTGAGAAAAGCAAAAAGCGGTGAGAGAGGCAGCAGGCTAGTAGTATTTGATACAGCACAGTGGAATAAAACCGGACTGAAATCGGGGGGAAGCCTGGGCCAAAAGTATCGGGAGGTTGCAGCGTACAGCGGGGCATTTTTCAGCAGAAAAAGCGGTCATTTTCAGCACGAGGGGCAGTTTCTCACCTCCCACCTATTTTATCAAATTATTATCCAACAAGCCATTACTCCTAAAAACGAGCTAGCCCGGTTGCCTTGCCCCTCCCCCACGGGAGTAGCAAGGCAACCGGGCTAGCGGCCGGTCGGGGCAGCAAGAGCCGGCTAGGGCATGGCGGCCGTAGCCTTGGCCTGGGGCTGGTCAAACACGCTCAGGTCCCAGCGGTCGGCCCAAGTGAGGCGGGGCTGGTCGCCCTCGAAGCGCAGGGGCAGCCACACGTAGCCGCCGTCGATGGGGTTCTTGGGCGTCCAGCGGTCAGCCATGAAGATGAAGGCGTCCTTCTTGCCCGCCACCGGCAGAATGTAGGTGCTTTGCGAATTGTAGGTAATGTTGGCCTGCGGGCCGGTGGCCGGATTGGCCAGTGGCTTCCACGGCCCCCAGATGGAGCTGGCGACAAACGAGCGGGCGGCGTTGGGATCCCAGCCGGTGCAGCCCGACGTGATGAGGTAGTACTTACCGTCTTTCTTGCAGAGGGCGGGGGCCTCGTTGTGGCCCGCCGGCGCAATGACGTTCCACTTGCCGGTGAAACCCTGGTAGTCGGGCGTGAGCTCGGCCACGTGCAGCGTCAGGTTTTCTTCGGAAGAGTGGATGTTGTAGGCCTTGCCGTCGTCATCGACGAAAACGGTCATGTCGCGGGCCATCTGGCCGGGGGCGAAGTCGCGCCGCACGTACAGCCCCTGGGCCACGGCCTTGTACCAGTCGGGCGACCACCACTTCAGGTCGCCCTCGCCGGGTACGGGCTGCTGCCACGCCGCCTGGAAGCCCTGCGGCCACTGCCCGGCCCCGGGCCGGTACGAGCGCACGTACTTGTAGGGTCCGGTAGCCTTGTCGCTCACGGCCACGGCGGTGCGGGCGGCCTCGTAGCCCTTACCCTTGAGCTCGAGGTGAAACCACATCACGTACTTGCCGGTCTGCTTGTTGTACACCACCTTGGGGCGCTCCAGCACGCAGCCTTTTTCTACCTCGGAGCCCGAGCCGTCGGGGTCTACGGCAAAGGCAATGCCCTCGTCCTTCCAGTTGTAGAGGTCTTTCGACGAATAGCAGTGCACGCCCACCTGGGCGGCGTTGCCGCCCGGTCCGGCAATCTTGTGCTCGCCAAACATATAGTAGCGGCCCTTGTCGTAGAGCAGCCCGGCCCCGTGGGCGTTGAGGTGGGTGCCCTTGTTATCGGGCCAGGTTTTGCCGGGCTCGAAGGCCGTGCGCTTTTGCGCCGAGGCAGTGCCAGCCAGCACCAGCAAGGGGCCGAGCAGAAGCAGCTTTTTCATATGCTAGAGGCTAGTAGGAGAAGATGACGAGTATGTACGATAAGCGGTTAGCCGGCCGCTCTCACTCTTCGGGATGGAGTAAATGGATAGATTGCTACTTACCGCCCGCTACCCGGGGTTGCGTACCCGGGTAGCGGGCGGCCCCGGGCTACCAGCCGGGATTTTGCCGGAAGGCGGGCACCTTGCGGATTTCGCCGTCGGGAATAGGCAGCAGGTACATCTCGGGCCGGAAGTTGTGGCGGCGGATGCTCGATACGATGTCGTAGGTGTACGTGTAATTGGGCGAGCTTCCGCTACGGGTGACGCGCATGCGCTGGTTGTAGGCGTTGTTGGTCACCATGGCGATTTTCCAGCGCCGGATGTCGTGCCAGCGGTGGTCTTCGTAGGCCAGCTCGATGCGGCGCTCATTCTGGATGATAGTCCGCATCTGGCTTACGCTCAAGCCGGTCGGGATGCCGTAGCGACCATCGCTGCCAGCGTCGATGCCGGCGCGGCGACGCAGCGCTATCAGTTGGGGCATGGCTAGCTCGGGCTGGCCGGTTTCGTTGATGGCCTCAGCGTAGTTGAGTAGCACTTCGGCGTAGCGCAGCAGGGGCCAGCCGCGCTCGGTGTTGGCGCTGCTGTTGGCGTCGCACATCTTGCGGCAGTAGTAGCCCGTCACGGAGGTAGTAGCGTCGAAGCCATCGGAAGCCGCGCCCACGAAGGTATTCACCGGGGCCAGCCCGGCGGCCGAGGCCAGGAAGAGCGGGGCCTGGTTGTACACTATCGTGTTGTAGAAGCGCGGGTCGCGGCCGACGTAGGGGTTGGTGGCCACGTAGCCCGACGAGGGGTCGGTGATGGGCTTACCGTTTTTCATCGGGAAGGCATCCACGATGTTTTGGGTGGGCATGGTGTACTTGGCCCCGCTGCGGGTGGGCGGGAAGAAGAAGCCCTCCATGTCGCGGTTGGCCCCCCGGTTGTAGGGCAGGATGTACTCGGAGTTGACGCGCTGCAAGAACACCGAGTAGAAGCCATAGCCGGGGGCCGTGGTATTATCCTCAACCAGCGAATACTGCCCCGAGGCAATGACGGCCTGGGCGGCGGCGGCGGCCGCCTGCCAGCGGCTCACGTCGTAGTTGGGGTAGCTCACGAGGGCAGCCAGGCTGGCGTCCTGGGTTTCGGCCCCACCGTTGAAGAGCGGGCTGGCGGCTTCCAGCAGCAGGCGGCTTTTGAAAGCCAGGCTGGCCCCGCTGGTGATGCGGCCGTAGTCGGTCCCGTTTTGGGCGGCGGCGCTGGGCAGGCCGGCGGCGCAGGCGTCGAGCTCCTTGCTCAGGTAGCTGATGCAGTCGGCGTACGAGGTACGGGGCGAGTCAATCACGTCTTCAATCCCGTACACCTTATCACCGATAATGGGCACCCCACCGAAGCACACCAGCAGCTGCTCGTAGTAATATGCCCGCAGGAAGCGGGCCTCCAGGGCCAGCCGGGCCTTGGTATTGGCCGAGAGCGGGGTACTAGACAGCTTGAGTTTGGCCAACAGCAGGTTGCAGCGCCGGATGTTGTCCCAGGGCAGTTGCCAGAATTCGTAGAAGGGGAAGTTGAGCGGCGTAAAGGTGCCGCTGTACAGGACCACCGCCTTCTGGCTCGAGCCCGAAAAGTTGTATTCGGCGTCGTCGGTCGCCTGCTCGGTGTTGCCGTGCGAGTCCCAGCGGCCCTTGCTGAAGCTGAAGCCGAGGTCGGAGTAAATACGAGTCAGGAAGCCGAACGTGCGGGTACTGTCGCTAAATACCGAGTCTTCGGTGAGGGCGCTGGTGCGCGGCTCCAGAAAGTCATCCTTTTTGCAGGCCGTCGAGAAGGCCAGACCGGCCAGGAGTAAGCCAACTATCTTTTTCATACTTAATGAGTAAAGGAGTGAGGCGGGAGGTGGTGAACTAGTGAGATGGTGAGGTGGTAAAAGGCGAAAAAGCACCAGGGCAAGGACTTGGCTCTTGCTACCGATTTGTTTTTCGCCATTTCACCTCTTCGCCATCTCACCACCTCACCATTTCACCACTTAGAAGGTCACGCTCAGGCCGAAGTTGATGAGGCGCTGCGGGGGGTAAAGCGTGCGGTTGGTGCCCAGCGTGATTTCGGGGTCGAAATCGTAGAGCTTGTCCAGCGCCGTCCAGGTGAGCAGGTTGGTGCCGTTGGCGTAGATGCGGGCCGAGGGGATACCCACGCGGCGCAGCAGGTTGGTGGGCAGGTCGTAGTTGATCTGGGCGTTTTTGAGGCGCACGTAGTTGCCCGAAATCTGCCAGAAGGTCGATTGGTTGGTAATGGGGTCGCTGATGCCCCCCAGCAGCGTGAGGCGCGGGTACTGGGCGTCGTTGCCCAGCTCGGGGGTCCAGGCCTTGGTGTGTACGTCGGTGAGGTTGGCCGAGAAGGCCTTGATGGCCTCGGCAGCGGCTGACACGTTGAAGTTGCTGGCACCCTGGAACAGGACGCTCACGCTGAAGCCCTTGTAGCGCAGGCCCAGGTTGAGGCCGTAGGTGGTGTTGGGCAGGCTGGGGTAGCCAGCCACCTGGCGGTCGAAGTCGTTGATGATGCCATCACCGTTCAGGTCCTTGTATTTCAGGTCGCCGGGGCGGGCCCCGGCGGCGGGCTTGGCGACGTCGCGGCTGGCGAGGTCGGCGGCGCTGTAGAAGCCGTCGAAGATGTACACCCGCTGCTGGCCGATGCTGTTGCCGGTGAAGTTCTGGTAGGCGTACTGGTTGTTGGGCTCGTCCTGGAAGAGAATCTTGTTTTTAGCAAACGAGTAGTTGCCCTTGATCGACCACGAGAAATCGCGGGAGATGGGGCTCTGGAAGCCCAGCTCCAGCTCGTAGCCCCGGTTGTTGACGCGGCCCAGGTTGACGGGCGGCAGCGACTGGCCGAAGATGTTCGACACCGTACCGCGGGTAGTCAGGATGTCGGAGCGGTCGTTGTTGAAGAAGTCCACGCTGCCGAACAGCTGGTCTTTGAGCAGGCGGAACTCCACGGCCACGTCGAGCTTACGCTCGGTTTCCCAGGTTACGTTGTTGTTGGCCAGGCGGCCTTCCGCAATCCCGCCGTAGCCCGTGCTGCTCTGGCCGAAGTTGTAGCCGCTGCTGGTAGAGTAGTTCTGCTGATAGTAGTACGAGAAGCGGTTGGGATCGAGCACGTCGTTGCCCACGAGGCCGTAGCTACCGCGCAGCTTGAGGTAGTTGACCACGGGCACGGCGTTTTTGAAGAATTTCTCCTCGGCGATGTTCCAGCCCGCCGATACGGCCGGGAAGAAGCCGTAGCGCTTGTCGGACGAGAAGCGGTCGGAGCCGTTGTAGCCCAGGTTGAACTGGAAGAGGTAGCGGTTGTCGTAGTCGTAGCCCACGCGGCCCGAGTATCCCAGGAAGTTGGCCGGGATGAAGTTGTAGACGTAGTCGCCGTTGGCCGCTTGGTTGGAGTTACGGTTGTAGAGGGCCAGCCCGTACACGTGGTGCCGCTCGGCAAACGTGCGGTCGTAGTTGACGATGGCTTGCAGGTTGAGCACCCGGGTGGTGCTGCGCGAGTTGTAGCCCAGCCCGAAAGGCCGCGTGCGGTAGAGGTTGATGTTCCGGGGCTCGTAGGCCGTGGGGTCGTCGGGCGACTTGCTCGAATCGTAGATAAACGACGGGAAATCGGTGCGCGTGACGCTGCGCGTGTAGTAGTAGTTGCTGGTATAAGCCACGCGGCCGGTAACCGAAAGACCTTTCAGAATACTGGTCCACACGCCCAGATCCTGCTTGAGCGACACCACGCCGTTGACGTTGTTTTCGAAGTTGCGCGAATAGCCGTCGTTGGTGAGGCGACCCACGATATTGTTGACGTCGTAGCTTGAGTTAACGTCGCGAGCCCACTTGCTGTAGCCGAACGTACCGTTGGGGTTGTAGATGGGGTAGGCAAACGGGGCCAGCGTAGCAAAGCTGCTGTAGTCGTAAAAGGGGTCGTTGTAGCCGAACGGGCTGGCCGCGTTGGGCGTATTCACTTCGGCAAAGTTGCCGTAGAGGTTCACCTGGGCATCGAGACCCTTGGTGATGTTGATGTCGAGGTTCGAGCGGTAGTTGTAGCGGCGCTGGTAGTAGTTGCTGTTGATGCCCTGGCTGCCGCTGAAATTCTTCAGCATCCCGTTCTGGTAGAGGTAGCCCACCGACACGAAGTACTTAACGCGGGGCGAGCCGCCCGACATGTCGATGTTGGCCCGGTACTGCTGGCTCCACTCCCGAAACAGCTCCTTGCGCCAGTTCACGTTGGGGTGGCCGTAGGGATCTTTGCCGTTGCGATACAGCTCGATGTCGGTGGCCGTGAAGCGCGGGGTAAAGCCCGGCGAGGGGTTGAATTCGTTGTCGTTGATTTGTGCTTTGTTGTAGAGCTCGGCCGACTGCGCGGCGTCGAGGTACTTGGTAATCTTGGTGGGTTGCGAGAGGCCCATTTCCACGCGGCCCGAAATCTGGGGCGGGCCGTCCTTGCCCCGGCGAGTGGTAATTACTACTACGCCGTTGGCCCCGCGCACCCCGTAGATGGCGGTAGTGGCGGCATCCTTGAGAATCGACAGGCTCTCGATCTCGTTGGGGTCAAGGCGCTGAAACTGGTCGTAGCTGTACTGGATGTCATCGACGATGATGAGCGGCTGGTTGTTGCCGTTGTACGAGCTCACGCCCCGGATGTAGAACTGCGCCCCGTCGGCCCCCGGCCGGCCCGAGGGCTGCTGCGAGAAGAAGCCCGGCAGGCGGCCCACCAACGTATTCTGCAAGCTGGCCGAGGGGTTTTCGCGGATTTCCTTGCCGCTGACCTGGCTCACGGCCCCGGTTTGGGTTACTTTCTTTTGCTCGCCGTAGCCTACTACCGTCACCTCGTCGAGCTTCTGGTCGGTCGATTCCAGCAGTACGTTGACGGTGGTGCGGGTACCTACCTGCACCTCGCTCAGCTTGTAGTTGACGGAGCGGAAGATGAGTACGCCGCCCTTGCCCTTGAGCGGGAGGCGGTAATTGCCATCCACGTCGGTGGTCGTACCGTTGGAGGTCATGCTCTTTTCGTACACGGCGACGCCGGGCACGGCCCCGAGAAGGTCGCGCACAGTACCCTGTACTACCTGCCCCTGGGCCAGGGCCTGATGAGCCAGCGCACTCAGCGCCAGCACCAGAATGAATAAATAATGCTTCATATAACGAATGGGGGAATCAGCTGTGAAATGGTGATTTGGTGAACTGGTGAGGTGGATGCTCGCCGCCGGCGGGCACCGCCCGCCGCTACCGGCAATCGTGAGACTCGGAGTTAGGAAGGACAAAGCCGGGCCAGCGGCCCATTTCCCTCCTTATTGCCCAACTCACTGGCTCACCATCTCACCATTTCCCCGCCTACCAGCCTGGATTTTGCGTCAGGTTTAGATTCTTGGTCGTTTCGTCGTAGGGCAGCGGCATGTAGTAGAGCCGGGACTGCCAGCTGAGGGTAGCGGCCGTGGTGCGGGCGTAGGTGTAAGTGTAGGGGGCAGCCGTTGTGCCAGCCCCGGCCCGCGTGATCTGCATGCCGTAGAGGGGGCCGCTGAGCACGTTCTCGGCCGTTTTCCAGCGGCGCACGTCCCAGAAGCGGTGCTCTTCGAAGCCCAGCTCGATGCGGCGCTCATTCTGAATGAGGGCGCGGGCATCGCTCTGGCTCAGAGTGGTCGGGATGCCGTAGCGGCTGCCGGTCCCCGCCGTGAGGCCCGCCCGCTGGCGCAGCGGCACCAGCAAGTTGAGGGCTTCGGTGGTCCGGTTGAGCTCGTTGAGGGCCTCGGCGGCATTCAGCACCACTTCCGCGTAGCGAAACAGCGGGAAGTTGTGACTCACGTTGGAGTAGGAAGTCGAGCCGGTAAAATCACCCAGAAACTTGCGCAGGTAGTAGCCGGTGCGGGTTTGCACGGCCCCGGTGTTGGGCTTGTCGCGCCCCCCCTCGAAGGTTTCGACGTTGCGGCTCAGCCAGCGGCTGCCCACGGTGGTCGAGCCGGTGGTGACGCCGTTGGCAAACACGGAGAACAGCAGGCGGGGATCGCGGCTGGCGTAGGGGTTTTGCGGGTTATAGCCCGAACTGGCATCCGTGATGGGCAGCCCGTTCAGCATCGGGAAGGCGTCCACGAAGTTCTGGCTGGGGCTGTTGTAGCCCTGGCTGAGCGCCGGCGAGCCGAAGCCCATGGGCGCGTTGTACGTTTCGAGGGCGAAGCTGTTGAAGGTCTGCTTAGCCAGGATAATCTCGGTATTCTTCTTCACCGTGAACACGCTGGCGAAGGCCGTGGCGGCGGGCGAAGTCAGCAGCCCGTGGGCGCCGAGGCTCATCAGCTCCTGAGTGGCGTTGTAGGCCAGCTGCCAGCGGCCGGGGTCGGCGCTGGGGTAGCCTTGCAGGGCACCCGCCCCGGCCACCTGCCCGCCGTTGAAGAGAGGGCTGGCGGCGTAGAGTAGCAGCCGGGCCTTGAGGGCTAGGGCGGCGGTACGCGGAATGCGGCCCCACTCGCCATCGGGAATGGCGCTGGGCAGGCGCAGGTCGCCCTTGATGGCGTCGCACTCGCTCACGATGTAGTCCACGCTCTGGGCGTAGGTGTTGCGCGGCACCGACAAGTCGTCGCTGAGCGTAAAGATCTTGTCGCCAATGAGCGGCACCCCGCCGTAGCGCTTCACCAGCTCGAAGTAGAGCATGGCCCGGATGAAGCGGGCCTCGGCCTTCCACAGCACGATGTTGGAAGCCAGCGCCGGCACCCGGTCGATGTTGGCCAGGAAGATATTTACCCGCCGAATGCCCGCGTAGGCAGTGCTCCAGTAGGCATCGGGGTTGTTGACGACGCTGATGGCCCCGTTGGTGAAGTACTGCACCGGCCGGTTGAGGCGCGAGGGAATCCCGTCGTCGGTACCGGCGTCGAGGTAGTCGTCGCTCACCCGGTTGTAGCCGGTGGGCAGGTAGTTGAAGAGGTCGTTGAAGAAGTAGAGCGCAACCGTGGCGTTTTTGTCGCTGGAATCCCACTCCGTTTCGTCGCGGATAAGGTTGCGGGGCTCGGTTTCGGGATCTTTCTGGCAGGCGGTGCTGCCCAGGGTGAGCAGCGCGGCCAGCGCGGGCAGGTAGAGTTTCGAACGCATAATAGCAGGAGCGGCAGGTGGGTTAGAGCTTGATATTGAGGCCGAAGTTGATGAGTCGCTGCTGCGGGTAGGCGGCGTTGAACACCTCGGGGTCAATGCGGCTGTATTGGCTGAAAGTCACCAGGTTGGTGGCGTTCGTGAAGAGGCGCACGGCTTGCAGGCGGGCCCGCTTGCTCAGGTTTAGGGGCAGCGTGTAGCCCAGCTCCACGTTTTTGAGGCGCATGTAGCTGTTGTCGTGCAGCCAGTAGCTGCTGGTAGGCGCGTAGTTATTGATATTGTTACCGATGCCCAGGCGCGGGTGGCTGGCCCCGGGGTTGGTGGGCGTCCAGCGGTCGAGGTGCTGCTCGTAGGCATTGCCGAAGCCGTTGTTCTGGAAGGCGTATTCGGTCGCGCCTTGCAGGTAGATGGTGCGGTTGAGCACGCCTTGCAGCAGCACAGTCACGTCGAAGCCCTTCCAGCGGGCACCCAGCGTAGCGCCAAACGGCAGGCTGGGGTTATTACGCCCAATCGGGGCAATGTCGAACTGGTTGATGACGCCGTCGCCGTTCAGGTCCTTGTAGCGGATGTCGCCGGGCTGGGGCGTGTAGCCCACGATGGTAGCGGCCCCCTGAATTTCGGCTTGGTTCTGGAACAGCCCGTCGGCCACGTAGCCGAAGAGCTGGCCCACCGGCTGGCCGGTGCGGCGCATCCAGTCGTAGGGGCGGTACACCTCGTCGATGTTCAGCACCTTGGTATACTGCACGCCTAGGTTGAGGCCAGCCAGCAGGCTAAGCTGCCCGATGTTTTGCTGGTAGGTGAGTTGCGTCGTAACGCCGTAATACTGGTTGCGGCCGATGTTTTCGTCGGGGTAGAGCTGGCCCAGCAGCGTGGTATTGCGGCCGCGCTGCATCAGCAGGTCGTATTGCAGCGAGTTGTAGTATTCTACCGTGACGCCCAAGTGGTTGTCGAGCAACGCGCCCTGCACGCCCACGTTTACTTTGCGACCCTTTTCCCAGGTGCGGTTGGTCGAGGCGAGAATCTGCTCGCTGTTCGAGAACTGCGTGCCGGCCCCCGTGCCGAAGTACGGCTGCGAGGTGTCGAAGTACGTTTGCACGTAGGTGAAGTAGCCCGGCACGTCGTTACCGGTGAGGCCCACCGAGCCGTACAGCTTCAGGTACGACAGCCAGTCCTGGGTACCCGCCATAAAGTTTTCCCGCGAGATGTTCCAGGCCAGCCCGCCGGCCGGAAAGAAGCCGTAGCGGAAGGCTCCGTTGTCGGGGTAGCGGTTCGAGCCGTTCAGACCAAACGCGAACTCGGCCACGTACTTGCCCTCGTAGTTGTACGAGGCGCGGCCCGACAGCCCCTGCACCGTGTAGGGCAGGTCGGAGGCTTGCACGAAGGACTGGCGCGAGCCCAGCGCTACGGCGTGCAGGCCGTGCGCGCCAAACTGCCGGTCGTAACCCAGGGCAGCTTCCAGGTAAGTGGTGTTATTCTGGAAGTTGACGCCGCTGTTGTTCTGCTGGTCGCCGTTGGTGCCGTAGCGCGTGTACACGGGCTGACCGTTGGCCCCGGTCGTTTGCTGGAACACCGCGAAAGTCTTGTCGCGGTAGATGGTTTCCGACAGGCTGGAAAAGTACGAGCCCAGGGCCCGCACCCACAGGCCGGGCGTGAGCTCGTTGAGCGTACGGCGCAGGTAGAAGTCGGCCAGTACGTCGCGGGTGTAGATTTCGCGGTAGCCCGAGCCCACGGTCTGCGCCCACACGTTGTTCTGGAACTGCGCGTTGCCGCCGTAGCTACCGTCGGCGTTGTACACCGGGTAGGCCAGGGCCGGCGTGCTGAACAGGTTGGTCAGGATGGATGATAAGCCCGCCCCGTAGTTGGCCCCCGAGTCGTTGGAGTTCAGGATGCGGCCCAGCAGCCGAATGCCGCCCGTCAGCTTCTTGCTCAGCTGCAAGTCGATGTTGGAGCGGACAATGTACGCTTTGTAGTCGTTGCTGGTATTGTACTTATTGATGTCGCTGGTCTTGAGCAGGCCCGACTGGTTGAGGTGCTCCAGGCTGACAAAGTACTTGGAGAAGGCATTGCCCCCGGTCGCCGAAAACGTGTAGCGATTGAACAGCGACGACTTTTTGAGTACTTGGTCGAGCCAGTTCACGTTGGGGTGCCCGATGGGGTCCGAGCCGTCCTGGTACTTCTTCAGGTCGTCGGCCGAGTACAGCGGCGTGAGGCCGTCGTTGAGGCGGGCCTCGTTGTTGAGCAGCGCGTAGTTGTAGGCATCGAGCGAGCGCGGCAGCTTAATGGGCTGCTGAATGGCCGACTGCACCGTGAACGAAATGCGCGGCTGGCCCGGCGTACCCCGGCGCGTGGTGACGTTGAGGACGCCCGCGTTGGTGTTGCGCACGCCCAGCATCGACACGGCCAGCGCGTCCTTGAGTACCGTAACCGATTCAATCTCTTCGAGGTCGAAGGCGTTGATCGGGCGCACGATGCCGTCGATAACTACCGTGGGGTTGCCCTGGCTCAGTAGTGAGCCCAAGGCAAAGTCATTACCGGGCTGGCCCGAGAGCTGAAACGTCTGCAAGCCCGCCATCTGCCCGGTCAGGGCCGTAATGAAGGACGTTACCGGCAGGCGCTGCAAGGCCGAGTTGTACACGGTCTGGGTCGAGGCCGCCGTGAGGTCGGGGGCCAGCGAGGTGCCGAACAGCAGGCGCACCGGCTTATGACGCGCCACGGCCGGGTTGCTGGTTTGCAGCATGATAATCGGCGTGAGGTCGCTGCTCACCGGAAAGCGCCGGATTACCGAGCCGTCGATGCTCACCACCAGCGTTTCGCCGGCTTTAATCTCGGGCATCCGGGCCTGGCCGACCGAGTCGGTAAGGGCCGTGAAGGAACCGCTCTCGTTGGCCAGCTTCACACCGGTCAGCGGCTCACCGTTTTCGTCGGTTACGGAGGGGGTGAATACCGTCGGGATGGCCTGCTTATTGAGCTCGGGCGGCGTGCCGGAAGTGCGGGCGGTGTCGGTGGGCGTAGTGGCGCGGGGCGGCAGGATCGGCGTGTTGAGTATCTGCGCCTGGGCCGCCGTGGTACCGGCCACGCCCGCCGCTGCTAAAAACAGTAGCCGACAAAGAGCCCTTGAGGGTAAGGGTTTACGCATAGAGAAGGGGAAGTAGCGGGAAGTGCTAGGTGGGAAAATCCGGAGTAGTCGGGGGGAGGCCCAAACCGGCTCAATCAACACTTACCGAACCGAAAATCAGCCGTCTACGTGTTGAGATGCGGCAAAAGTAGACGGAGCTTTCAGGGTACTGCGGGGGGATTTTCACCAAAAAGCGGGGGTTAAATTCATCGAATCCTTACCCTACCCCGATAACAATCCGGTAACCTAGCTACCTACCAACCCGGTCTAATCGCCTAGTGAACCAAACGCTGCCCGCTGGCCTTACCGCTGATAGCCCAGCCGCTGCCCGACGACCGCGCCTATTGGATAGCTGGGCTTCCGGGCTTATTTTGCAACTTAGTGAGACCGGATGCGCAATGCGTTGCGCTGCTGCATACCCAGCGGTATTTTATTGGGTTCGGCAGTCCGGCCCTCGCCACTATTACCTGCCTCTGCCCTACCGCTACGCTTATGCCTTCCCCTTATTTTCGCCTGCTGGCAGTCCCGCTCCTGGTGCTGCTGGCGCTGGTAACCCGTGCCCAGGATACGGCCCCCGGCGAGTTTCGCTTCGAGCACCTGACCGTAAACCAGGGCCTTTCGCACAGCGATGCCATGGCCGTGGCGCAGGACCGCGCCGGCTTTATCTGGGTGGGCACCAACCACGGCCTAAACCGCTACGACGGCTACGAGCTCAAGCAGTATTGGCTACCTATTAATAGTAGCGGCACGTCGGGCAACCGCATTAAGGTGCTGCACACCGACCACAGTGGCCGCCTGTGGGTAGGCACCGAGCGTAGCGGCCTCAGCTTTTACGACCCGACCACCGACCGGCTGGCTCCGCTGGCCGAGCCGAGCGGCGTCACTCGTTTTGCCGCCGCCCTGCGCTCGCTGAGTACCCAAACCGTCACGAGCCTGACCACCGACGCGCAGGGCCACCTGTGGGTGGGCACTGGATCCGGGCTTTTTACCTTGACTTTCAACAAGGAAGGCCAGCTAACGAACCTGCGCTCGGTGCCACTGACGGGCGCACCGGCCAGTGGCTTCGCCGTCTCGAAGCTCGTGGCCGACCCCGAAGGCAACGTGTGGGTGGGCACCTTCGACTACGGCTTGGGCATTGTGCGTCCCGACGCCCGGGTGGCCGAACCCACCGCCCTGACCGGCATCGTACGGGCCCTGTGCCTCGACTGGCGCGGCGACCTGTGGATAGGCACTGAAAATCAGGTGCTGTGGGTGAGCGCCGCCAACCGGCGCACGGTGCGCGAGCTCACGGCAAACCCCCAACCCTATTCGTATCCGCAGCTGCAAGCTATCCGGCTCGATTCGTTCGGCCGGCTGTGGGTGGGCACTATTTACGGCCTCTACGTGTGGGAGGCGGGGACGGTCACGGGAGCGGCACCGCCGCTCCGCCCCACCCCCACCCTGCTGCTGCCCCAGGATAGCGAGCCTTTCAGCATCAATTCGGAGCGCATTCACGAGATCTTCGAAGACCGTACCCAGGTAATATGGCTGTGCGCCTCGGCCGGCGGCCTCAACAAGGTAGACCTGCGCCAAAAGCCCTTCGGCCAACTGCGCCGCCAGCAGGCCGGCCAGGCCACGCTGCCCAACAACTACATCAACGCGGTTTACAAAGAAGACGCTGCCAACACCCTGTGGCTGGGCACCCGCAACGGCGTGGTTGCTTACGACTTGACGCTTCAAACCTACCGTAGTTATTTCAACAAGACCCAGGGCCGGGCGGTGCGCGGCGTCGATGTGTCGGCCATCTGCCAGATGCGCGACGGTGCCCTGTGGTTCGGTACCCGGTCGCGGGGCCTGGTGCGGCTGCTGCGGCGCGGGGGCCGCGAGGAATTTACCACCATCTTCGAGCTCCCCGACGGTCGAAAAATGAACAACGCCAGTATCGAGCGCATGGTCGAGGACCGCTATGGTACGCTGTGGGTGGCAACTTTCGAACAGGGTCTACTGCGCTTTACCAGTGAGGGCAAGTTTTTAGGCGCTTACGGGCCAGGCACCGGGCTGCCGACCAAGGGCTTCACTTTTTTGCTTTTCGACCCGCAACGCGACGTCATGTGGGCCAGCACCCGCGAGTCGGGCCTGCTCAAGCTACGCGTCACGCCCGATTCGTTGTACCTGCTCAAACAGTTTCGCTTCGAGCCAGGCGCGGCCACCGGCCTGCGCGTCAACTACGTGTGGCCGCTGCTGCTCGACCGCCAGCACAACCTCTGGATTGGCACCATCGGCGGGGGCCTGCACCAGCTCAGCACCGATGCCCAGGGCCGCGAGACCATCCGCGCCTTCAACCAGTACCTGCCCGAGAGCGACGCCGAAAGCCTGCTGGCCGACGACGCCGGCAACATCTGGATTGGCGGTACCGGCCTCTACCGCTTTACGCCGCGCACCCGCCAGTACGTGCGCTACGACGTGGCCGACGGCCTGCAAAGCAACGCCTTTAAGATCGGGGCGGCCGCCCGGGGAGCCGACGGCACGCTCTATTTCGGGGGGATAAATGGCGTCAGCTACTTCCAGCCCTCGGCCATCCGGCCCAATCCCTACCCGCCGGTGGTGCAGTTTACGGGCCTGCGCATTGCCAACCAGCCCGTGGCTGTGGGGCAGGTAGTCGGGGGCCGCGTGCTGCTGACCAGGCCACTGTCGGAAGTGCAGACCGTCACGATCAAGCCCTGGGAAAACGATTTTTCGGTGGAGTTTGTGGGGCTGAACTACGCCAACCCGCAGAAAAACCGCTACGCTTACCGCCTCGAAGGCTACAACGCCGGCTGGGTGTACCCCGCCCCCGGCCAGCGCACTGCCAGCTTCGCCAACCTGCCGCCCGGCCGCTACACCCTGCGCGTGAAGGCCAGCAACGGCGAGGGTGTGTGGTCAACCCACCCGGCCAGCATTGCCTTCGACGTGCTGGCTCCGTGGTACAAAACCTGGTGGGCCTACCTGCTTTACGTCGCGGTGCTGGCGGGGGGCATCATCCTGTACCGACGCTTCGAGATGGCGCAGCAGGAGCTACAAAGCAAGCTCGTGCTGGAGCAATTTCAGACCGAAAAGGAAAAGGAGCTGACCAACCTCAAGCTGGGCTTCTTCACCAACGTGAGCCACGAGCTGCGCACCCCGCTCACCCTCATCCTGGGGCCGATGGAAGACATTATGCGCAGCACTGGCCCCGTAGCCGACCTGCGCGGCAAGGTGCTGCTCATGCACCAACAGGCCCGCAAGCTGCTGGAGCTGGTCAATCAGCTGCTCGACTTCCGTAAGGTTGAATCGGGGCACGTGCCGCTGCGGGCCAGCCTCGGCGATGCCGGGCGCTTCCTGGCCGAGGTCTACGCCTCGTTCCAGCTCAAGGCTCAGGAGCGGGCCGTGGATTACGTGCTCGACGTACCCGCCGAGCCGGTGCGCCTGCATTTCGATCGCAGCAAGCTCGAAATCATTCTGACGAACCTGCTGGCTAATGCCTTTAAGTACACCCGCGACAAGGGCCGCGTCGAGCTCACGGCTACGCCCATCGGCGACCCCAGCGGCGAGGCGGTGTACCAGGGCGGCCAGCTGGCGGGCAATTATTTAAAAATCAGCGTTAGCGATACCGGCGTGGGCATTCAGCCCAGCGAGCTGGAGCGCATATTCGACCCGTACTACCAAGCCTCGCACACCAACACGCTGCGTATGACGGGTACCGGCATCGGCCTGGCGCTGGCCCGGCAGTTTGCCCAGCGCCACGGCGGGCAGCTCACGGTGGTGAGCGCGCCGGGCGTGGGCACTACTTTTGAACTGCGCCTGCCCTTCGGCCAGCAGCACTTGCAGCCCGAAGACATTCAGCCCGAAGATATCCAGCTCGAAGACCCCAGCGTTGAGCCGGTGGCCAGTCCGCCGGCCGCCGAGGTCGCGCCGCCGGTCGAAATACTGGAGCTACCCGCCAGCCCGGCCCCGGCCGGCCCGCCCCGTCTGCTGGTGGTGGAAGACAACGACGAATTGCGCCAATACCTGCTTCAGATTTTTGAGGCTGACTACGAAGTAGTTACTGCCGAAGATGGCCTAGTGGGCTGGGACAAAGCCCTGGCCCACCTGCCCGACCTCATCATCTCCGATGTGATGATGCCGCGTGGCGACGGACTGGAGCTGTGCCGCAAGCTCAAGCAACATCCCAAAACGGCTCACATCCCGGTGCTGCTGCTTACCGCCCGCACCGCCGAAACCCACGAGCTGGAAGGCGTGGGCATGGGGGCCGACGAGTACATGAGCAAGCCTTTCAACCCCGCCCTGCTCCACGCTAAGGCCGAGGGCCTGCTGCGCAACCGCCGCAAGCTGCACGAGTTCTACCAGCGCCAGATTCTGCTCCAGCCCACTGAGATCGTGGTGGCCGATGCCGACCGCGAATTCCTGGAGCAGGCGATGGGCGTGGTCGAGAAGCACCTCGGCGACTCCGAGTTCAGCGTGCAGGTGTTGGTGAAGGAAATGGCCATGAGCCAGTCGGTATTCTACCGCCGCATCAAGAGCATCACCGGCCAGACGGCCGTGGAGTTTATCCGCGACGTGCGCCTCAAGCGCGCCGCACAGTTGCTGGCCCAAACCACCATGCGGGTGTCGGAAATCGCCTTCGAGGTGGGCATCGAGGATGCCAAGTATTTCCGCAAGGCCTTCCAGAAGCTCTACAGCCTCACGCCCTCCGACTACGCCCGGCAGCACCGGACGGGCGCGGGGGCAGCCCCGGCCGCCACGGGCGAGGCCCGCGCGGTCGATGCCTAGCGGCGGGCGCAACTTGCGCAGCTACTCCTTACCGGCCAGCCGCTTAGCACCTTAGGCGTTGCGGCTGGCTGGTAGTGGGGGTGAAAAAATCCTCTTTTTCTGCGGAAATACCCCCGGCCGGAAGCGGCGGAGCCTGCTACTATTGCGGTAGTATTACCGAAGCTGGCCGCTCCCGGCTGGCTGGCTTCGATTTCTCTCCCCACCCAATCCCGCAGGTATGCTCCGCTCCTTTCGGACCACGTGGTTGCTCGCCGGCCTGCTGCTCGCGGCGGGCCCGGCTTCGGTTGCCCGCGCCCAGTCCGCCCCGGCCGAGGCCGCTTACTTCAAGCCTAAGTTCATCAAGAGCCAGCTGCTGAAAGCCACCCGCTGGCAGCTGGCCCACCCCCGCCACAAGCTCACCGACTGGACCAACGGCGCGTTCTACGCGGGCGTCTTCGCCGCGTACCAGACCACCAAGTCCCAGCTCATTCTCGACTCGCTCCTGGCGATGGGCGAGCGCACCCGCTGGCAGCCCGACCGCCGCTACGACCACGCCGACGACATCGCCATCTGCCAAACCTACCTCAACTTGTACCGCCTCAAAAAGGACCGGCGCATGATCGAGCCTACCCTGGCAGTGGTGGAGAAATTTCGCACCGAGCCCGGCCCCGAGGTGCGCCACAACGGCATTGCCTGGTGGTGGTGCGACGCCCTGTTCATGGGGCCGCCCGTGCTCGTCAAAGTGGGCGTTATCGAGAAGCAGCCCAAGTACCTGGCCCTCAACGACACGCTCTACCAGCAAACGTACAAGCGCCTCTTCAACCACCAGCAGCACCTCTTTTCCCGCGATGCCTCCTACCTGTGGAATGCGCAGGGCGAGGGCAAAAAGGAAAGCAACGGCCAGCCCATTTTCTGGAGCCGGGGTAATGGCTGGGTGATGGGCGGCCTCGTCCAACTGCTGCAAGAGCTACCCGCCAACCATCCGACGCGGCCGTTCTACCTCAACCTGTTCAAGGAAATGAGTGCCCGGCTTGTGCAGTTACAGCAGCCCGACGGCCTGTGGCGCTCCAGCCTGCTCGACCCCGCCGCCTACCCCGGCGGCGAGGCTTCCGGCTCGGGCTTCGACTGCTACGCCCTGGCCTGGGGCCTCAATCAAGGCATCCTGGATAAAGCGACCTACCGGCCGGCCGTGCAAAAAGCCTGGGTGGCCCTGACTAAGTGCGTGTCGGATGAGGGCCGCGTGGGCTGGGTGCAGCCCATTGGGGCCGACCCACGCCGCGACTTCTCGGCCGATAGCTGGGAGGTCTACGGCACCGGCGCCTACCTGCTCGCCGGCTCCGAAGTTATCAAGCTTAACTAATTAAGCCCGTATGAAACGTCGCTTTTTCCTGGGCCAGGCCACGGCCGGACTGTCGGCGCTCGCGCTGCCGGCCCTGGGAACCACCCTGGTCAGCTCGCCCGCAGCTTTACCCGCCGCTCCCCGCCCCGCTCCCGTTCCCGACCGCGCTTACTGGCTGGCTACCCTGCTGCGCGTGGCCGACCCCCTCCTCGCGGCCGCCGCTGCCGGCCGCCTCAAAACTGCGCTGCCCGTGGAGGCCGCCGCCGGCCAGCAGGAAGGCCGACGCAACGTGACTCACCTCGAAGCACTGGGCCGCACCCTGGCGGGCCTGGCCCCCTGGCTGGAGCTCAAGGACGTACCCGCCGACGAGGCCGCCCGCCAGCAGCGGGCCGCCGAGCAGGCCCGCCAGGCCATTGCCCACGCCGTCAATCCCCAGGACGCTGATTTTCTGAATTTCAACCAGGGCGGCCAGCCGGTGGTTGATACCGCTTTCCTGGCCCACGCCCTGCTGCGCGCCCCCACCCAGCTGTGGGAGAAGCTGCCCGCGCCCACCCAGGCGCAGCTGGTGCAAGCGCTGCAAAGCTCCCGGGTGATCAAGCCCGTATACAGCAACTGGCTCCTATTCAGCGCCATTATCGAGGCGGCGCTGCTCAAGTTTACCGGTAGCGGCGACCTCATGCGGATGGACTACGCCATCAAGGAGCACCAAACCTGGTACAAGGGTGACGGCACCTACGGCGACGGGCCTGACTTTCATTGGGATTACTACAATAGTTACGTCATTCAGCCCATGCTGCTCGACGTGGTCGGCACGCTCGTGGCCGCGGGCAAGGAGCGCAAGGAGCTGCTCGAAACGCTGCGCACCCGCGCCCGCCGCTACGCCGCCGTGCAGGAGCGCCTGATCGGCCCCGATGGCGCGTTTGCCGCCTTCGGGCGCTCGCTGGCGTACCGCTGCGGGGCGTTTCAGCACCTGGCGCAGGCCAGTTTGCAAGGCTTTCTCCCGGCCGAGCTGCCGGCCGGGCAGGCCCGCAGTGCCCTCACGGCCGTTATTCGGCGCACGATGGAGCCCAAGGGCACCTTCGACGCCCAGGGCTGGCTGCAGATCGGGCTGTGCGGGCACCAGCCGGGCATCGGCGAGGGCTACATTTCGACGGGCAGCCTCTACCTCTGCACCACGGCCTTCCTGCCGCTGGGGCTGCCGGCCGCCGATGCCTTCTGGGCCAGCCCGGCCCAGGATTGGACGGCCAAGCGCATCTGGTCGGGCCAAGACGTGCACCTCGACCACGCGCTGTAAACCCCGCCCGCCGCGCTAAAACTCCCCGGCTTCTTTGCCGCAACTCCTCAACCGGGCGCACCTTTGCGCTTTCACTTTATTTCTTTTTGGCAAACATGGCCGCATTATTTGACTTAACGGGCCAGGTGGCGCTCGTTACGGGCTGCAACCGGGGCATTGGCCAAGGCATGGCCCTCGGCCTGGCCGAAGCCGGGGCCGATATTATCGGTGTATCGGCCACGATGGCCGCCGACGGGGGCGACACCGGCCGCCAGGTGCGGGCGCTGGGCCGGCAGTTTCACGCCTACCAGGCCGATTTCAGCCAGCGCGCCAGCGCCGATGCCTTTACTACCCAAGTGCTGGCCGACTTCGAGCGCATCGATATTCTAGTCAATAATGCCGGCACCATCCGCCGCGCTCCCGCCGCCGAGCATTCCGACGAGGATTGGGACAATGTGCTGGCCATCAACCTCGACTCGCCCTTCCGGCTGGCCCGTGCCATCGGTGGCCGCATGCTGGCCCAGGGCCACGGCAAAATCATCTTCACGGCCTCGCTGCTCACCTTCCAGGGTGGCATCAACGTGCCGGGCTACGCGGCCAGCAAGGGCGCTATCGGCTCCGTAGTCAAAGCCTTAGCCAACGAGTGGGCCGGCCGCGGCGTCAACGTCAACGGCATCGCGCCCGGCTACATCGCCACCGACAACACCGAGGCCCTGCGCCAGGACGCCGACCGCTCGGCCAGCATCCTGAGTCGCATCCCCGCCGGCCGCTGGGGCGACCCCGCCGATTTCAAAGGCCCGGTCGTCTTCCTGGCCTCCGAAGCCGGGGCCTACGTCCACGGCACCATCCTCACCGTCGATGGCGGCTGGATGGGCCGCTAGTTTTTAAATTATGAATTATGAGTTATGAATTATGAGTTGAGGCGCTGTTGCTGAAGCAACTGCATTCGGTATCGACCCTCAGCTCAACTCATAACTCATAATTCAAAACTCATAACTCCCCAAAATGACTACTCGCTTTGCTATCGGCCCGCGCGAAACGGCCAGCCTCAATACGGCTGGCCTGCGCGAGCATTTTCTCATCGAAAATATCTTTACCCCGGGCGCTATCGAGCTGACGTACACGCACTACGACCGCATGATCGTGGGCGGGGCGCAGCCCACCGAAACCGGCCTGAAGCTGCCTAATCCCGGCAACCTCAAAGCCAACTACTTCCTGGAGCGCCGCGAGCTGGGTGCCCTCAACGTGGGCGGGGCCGGCCAAATCGTGGTCGATGGCACTACCTACGACCTGGGCAACCAAGATTGCCTCTACGTGGGCAAGGGCAGCCAACAGGTCGAGTTTCGCAGCGTAAACCCAGCCGAGCCGGCCAAGTTCTACCTGTTGTCGGCTCCCGCCCACAAGGAGTACCCCACCACCCGCCGCACCCAGGCCGAGGCTACGCCCGTGGAAATGGGCGCGCTCGAAACCGCCAATCAGCGCACCATCTACAAGTACATTTTCAACGAAGGCATTACCAGCTGCCAACTCGTGATGGGCCTCACCCAACTCAAGCCCGGCTCGGTGTGGAACACCATGCCCAGCCACGTGCACGATCGTCGCATGGAGGCCTACCTCTACTTCAACCTACCCCAGGGCCAGCGCGTGCTGCACATGCTGGGCGAGCCCAGCGAAACGCGCCCGCTGTGGGTAAGCAACGAGCAGGCCATCCTCTCGCCGCCGTGGTCCATTCACACGGGCTGCGGCTCGGCCGCCTACGCCTTCATCTGGGGCATGGCCGGCGAAAACCTGGAATACACCGACATGGACCCCGTTGCCCTCAACGACCTGCGCTAAGACATTGGCTATGAAATATGTTGTAGTAGCCCTGCCGCTGGCTGTACTGGGGCTGGGCAGCGCCGTGGCGCCGGCGCCTACCGCTACGGTTACCGTACGCAACTCGCTGGGCCTAGCCCGCCGGGCCGAAACTATCAGCCTACCGCTAACCCAGTTGCCGGCCGCCGTGCGCCGCCTCGACGCTGCCAGCCTGCGCGTGCACGCTTTGCCGGGCAATACTTTGTTGGTCAGCCAGCTGCTCGACAAGGATGGCGACGGTAAGCCCGACGAGTTGCTGTTTCAAACCGACGTGCCAGCCAAGGGTACCCAGACCTTTACCGTAGCCGCCACCGGTGAGGCGCTGCCCAGCAGCCCGCTCACTACGTTTGCCCGCTTCGTCCCCGAGCGTACCGACGACTTCGCCTGGGAAAACGACCGGGTGGCTTTTCGCACCTACGGCCCCAACGCCGAGCAGCTCTACGATAAGAAAGACCCTAACGGCACGCTCAGCAGCGGCATGGACTGCTGGCTCAAACGCGTGAGCTACCCCATTATCGACAAATGGTACGGCCGCCACGTGCACGACAAGCCCTTCGCCTACCACACCGACATCGGCGAGGGCTACGACCCCTACCACGTGGGCAGCAGCCGCGGCGTGGGCGGCACGGGCGTGCTCGATGGTGGTAAGCTCTACGTTTCCAAGAATTTCGCCACCTATAAAGTACTGGCTACCGGCCCCATCCGCACGGTATTCGAGCTCACCTACGCGCCCTGGGATGCCAACGGCCGCACCGTTACGGAAAAGAAAATCATCAGCCTCGACCTGGGCTCCAACCTCACTCGCTACGAGGAGCGCATCAGCGCCGACAAGCCCTTGCCCAATTGCACAATCGGCCTGACGCTGCACGAGCAAAAGGGCGAGGTTAAGGCCGACCGCCCCGCCGGCTGGTGCCGCTACTGGGAAAAAATCGATGATTCGTACCTGGGCACTGGCGTGGTAGTTCCCACGAGCTACCTCACTGACTACCAAGAGAACCGCAGCCCCGAGCGAGACCGCAGCCAACTCTACATGATCACCAAGCCCAAGCAAAACACCGTCGTCTTCTACGCCGGCTTCGGCTGGCAGAAGAGCGGGCAGTTTGCCGACGCCGCTGCCTGGGATGCCTACCTGGCCGAATTTGCTCAGCGCCTGGCCTCCCCGCTCGCCGTATCGTGCAAGTAGTAGCCTAGTACTAATTCCGCAGCAAGCCTACGCCGCGGCACCCCCCTCTCCTTTTCGGAGAGGGGGCAGGGGGGTGAGGCACCCACGTCAGCACAGCTTACTCTGCACCAGTACGTTGCCACTAGGTTGCAGATCTGCGCTGAAATACCGCAGCAAACCAAGCTTCTAAACTTCCCCGTTAGCCGCTCTCAAGCCCGCTACCTCCTTCAGCGCCGCCACCATCACCTCCCACGAGAATTTCTTGGCCTCCTCCCGCACTCCCGCGGCGAAGGACTCCTCTCGGTCATTCGCGTAAAAATCAACCAGCGCATCGGCAATAGCCGAGGCCGTAGGTGGCACCACGTAGCCCACCACCCCGGCCGGAATCAGTTCGGCTAGCCCGCCCACGTCAGTCACGAGCATGGGCCGGCCAAAATGATACGCCACCTGTGACACGCCGCTCTGCGTAGCGTTTTTGTAGGGCTGCACTACCAAATCAGCCGCGCTGAAGTAATTAGCCACTTGTTCATTGGGAATAAAATCGGTGGCCCGCACCAACCGGCTTTCCAGGTGGTAGCGCTGAATCAACGCCTCGTAAGGCGCGGCATCCTCGTAAAACTCCCCCGCGATGAGCAGCTTCACGGGTAGCGCGGCCACGCGGGCGTCGGCCATGGCTTCGAGCAGAATATCCAGCCCTTTATATGCGCGGATAAATCCAAAAAACAGCACATATTGAAACGCCGGGTCGAGCCCCAGCGTGGCCAGCGCCGCCACCTTGGGCTTGGCGGGGCCGAAGTTGTCGTAGAGCGGGTGCGGCCGGTACAGCGCCGGCTGCCGCCCAAAACCCAGCCGCTGCAAATCGTTCAGCACGCTACGGCTCATGGTCACGAAGCCATTGCAGGCGCTGAGGAAATAGCGCGTGAGCGGTCCGTCGCCGGGCCGCTTCTCGTGCGGAATTACGTTGTCGGTAATCGCCACCACCCGGGTGTGGCCGTTGCCGCGCACCAGCCGCGCCACCGTGCCCAGCGCCGGCCCCATAAACGGCAGCCAAAACCGGAACACGACCAAATCGGGCCGCTCGCGGCGCAACCGCCGCCCTACTGCCAGCCACGACAGCGGGTTTACCGAATTCAAGCTGACCTCAATGTGCAAATCAGTCGGCCCCGCTTCGGTACTGAACTGCGTTTGCCCCGGAAACAGAAAGTCAGGGTATTGCAGCGAGAACGTCACGAGTCGCACCTCGTCGCCCGCCGCCTGCAAGGCGCGAGCCAGCCGCTCGTTATAGGTAGCCAGCCCCCCGCGCAGCGGATAAGCCGGCCCGATGATAACAACTTTCATTCACCATTTAGCAATTAACATTTAACAGGTAGCATCCAACAGGTAGCACTTCAAACGAAGGAGTAGCAAATGTTGATTGCTAAATGATAAATGACCTCATCGCAAAGTGTCGCGGATGAGATAATCGTTGCGGCGTGGCCCGTTGAGCTGCACCATCTCGGCCAGAAAGCCCGCCAGAAATAGTTGCACGCCAATGATAACGGCCACCAGCGACAGGAAAAACAGCGGCTGCTGAGTCACGCCCCGCGCCTTCATATTGTGCAGCGAGAGCCACCATTTTTCGCCCGTCAGCCACACCGTCAGCACCATGCCGATGAAGAAGGAGAGTGTGCCCAGCGTACCGAAGAAGTGCATGGGTCGCCGCCGAAACCGGCTCACAAACGTAATGCTGGCCAGGTCGAGAAAGCCGTAGATAAAGCGCTCCAGCCCAAACTTGGTTACGCCGTATTTCCGCTCCTGGTGCTGCACCACCTTCTCCCCTATCTTCTTGAAACCAGCCCACTTGGCAATCACCGGGATGTAGCGGTGCATCTCGCCGTACACCTCAATGGCTTTCACCACGCGCTGGTCGTACGCCTTCAGGCCGCAGTTAAAATCGTGCAGTTTGATGCCCGAAATTGCCCGCGTCGCGCCGTTGAACAGCTTGGTCGGGATAGTTTTCGACAAGGGGTCGTAACGCTTCTGCTTCCAGCCGCTCACCAAGTCGTAGCCGTCCTCGGTGATCATGCGGTAGAGTTCGGGCAGTTCCTCCGGTGAATCTTGCAAGTCGGCGTCCATGGTGCATACCACCCGCCCACGCGTGGCGGCAAAGCCCACGTTGAGCGCCGCCGACTTTCCGTAGTTGAGATTGAAGCGAATGCCGCGTAAGGTCGCATCCTGGCTAGCCAGCGCCTCAATCACCGCCCACGAGTCGTCGGTCGAGCCGTCATCGATGAGCAATACTTCGTACGAAAGCCCCCGCGCCGTGAGCACCCGTGCTATCCAGCGCGTGAGCTCGGGCAGCGATTCGGCCTCGTTGAGCAAGGGAACTACGATGGACAACTCCACCGGAAAGCTGGCAGTTGGCTTATTCAAACTCAGGCTTGGGATTTTTGACGAAAGCAGCAGCTATCAAACTAATGATTAACCCCAGAATCAGCGTAAATATTATACTGAAAAGAAACATCATCGGCCCGGTGGTAAACTTAGCCGACCACGCCATTGCTTGGTCAATCTGGGCATCTGACATTGTTCCTTTAGCTTCTAGGTCGGCCCGCCCCTTTTCCATAATTCGCGTTATTACGGCGGGGTCTACCATGGTGGTATAGACGTAAATAAAAACCCCGCTTAACAAGCCAACTAAGGCCGACACCATCACGCCTACGCTCAGTCCCTGGCCATAGCTCATGAAACCAGCATTCTGCTCTTTAAAGCTCCGCATTGCCATTGCAATCCCTGCAATGAGCACAGCCATCGAGAGAAAACGCACGGCGCTGTTCTGTTCTAATTCCAGCGCATAGGTACCGAACGAGATAAGAACGCTTAGCAAGCCGGTGAGCAGGCCGTACCGCGTGCCAACGGCGGCAGTCGAAGCAGAAGGAGTAGCAGTTTGCATGAGAGAAAAGGTGATGGTAGGAGAAAGGTTTACTTGCGCAAAAATATGCCGCTGGGCACCGCTAAAAACAAGCCTAGCACCAGCGTCAACTTAAATGTTTGCAAAGCCAAATCGCCGACCGAAACGGCAGCGGCCCGAGCCAGTTCCTGTTGCTCGAAGGTGGCGTTGCGCTTAGCTTTATCGCGTAGGCCCTGCTGCACCCGCGTTATTTCCACGAGTTCGCGGCGGTTCTGGGCCAGGGCGGTCTCGCCTACTACCTGCGCGAGGCCCCACACGCTGACTGCCGCCAGCACGGCGGCGATTACCACCGTCAGTCCGCCCACGGCCAGGGTGCGCCCCACACCGGGTCGTATCGGCGCCAGCGTACGGCGCAAATACCACTGGCTGCCCGCCGCCACGAAGGGCACCACCAGCAGCCCCATTATTTGCTTCGGGCTAAAGGGATTATTCCCTGACCATTGTAGAAACAACAGCCAAGCGGCGCAAACCAAGCCCGCACCAATGCCAAAGCGCAACGCTAGGCGCACTATCAGGTTGGAGGCCGGGAGCGCGGCCCCATTTGTATTCGTTCTAAAATCTACTGGCTGCATACTACTACTAATCGGCCGCAAGATACGGCTTGCCGCATGGGTCGCTCGTACCCCGGCTCGCTACGCCACGGCTGGGCCAGCCCCGGCGCGGGGTCGCCCGAAGCGCAACAGCAGCGCCTCCGCTAACAAGCAAGCTAGCGCGGCCAACAGGCAGTAGCGCCACAGCGGCTGGCCAGCCTGCTCGGCTCGGTAGCGGGCGATGGCTTCGGGCTGCGTACCATCATCCAGCACGCGCACGTTGGGGTGTTTATCACCGAGTTGCTGCCGCAGCTCGGCCGCCGAATAAGCGGCCAGCGCCGATTCCCGCTTGTCTGGGTTGAAGGCCAACGTAGTCACTACCTTACCTTGCCGTACCAGTTTATAAAAGCCCGGCACCCGCAAATCGGTGGGCACGTCGAGGCGTAGCTGCCCGTTCTGCACTCGTTGCGTCGGAATGTACGTGAGGCTGTCGCGTACCAGACGGTAGCTTGCCTCGTCGCGGGTACCCTGGCTGACCCCGGCAGTAGCGGGGGCCGGTAAGGTCAGCGCCGGAGCGGGCAGCCGGTAGGCCAGCGGCTGGTCGGCACGATAGCTCAGCATCGCCAGTCGGTACAGCACCGGCACGAAAAGCGCGTGTTGCGCAAAATCAGCATATTCCGCCGCGAACGGGGCCGCAAACACGTAAACTCGCCCAGCGCCATTCGCGACCTCCGTGAGGTAGCCATCGCCATCGCGCAACCGCAGGATATCGGTACCCGCCTGCCCCAGGCGCAGTACCGGTGCCACTTGCGGCATAGTTACCTGCCGGGGCTGCGCTCCGAATACGTCTTTGAAAAACGGATTCCGCAGGCTGGGCATTACGACCTCCTGCCGCACCGGTACTGCGGCCGATGCCTGCCACTGCTCGCCGCCAATCCCCAATGCGCGCAACAACTCGTGGTACGAGGCGTGCGCCGCCGTATTGGCTGTTGGCACTACGACCACGCTGCCCCCACGGCGTACTACGCCGACCAGCGCATCGCGCAGCCCGGCATCTACCTGGGGCAATTCGTGCAACAGCACTAAATTGGCTTGCCGTAACTCCCCGTAGTTTATCGCCTGCGGCTTTGAGAATGAATAAGTAAAGAGGGGCTCGCGGGCGTAGGCCCGCTGCGTAGCCGGCTCCTGCCCTATTTCCAGAACGCGAATAGTCGCCGCTGGCCGCAGGGTGAAATAGTAGGTGTTGTCGAAAGTCACCGGCGCATCGCCCGTAACTACCTGCCCCGCTACCAATTTATCATCCAGTACTTGGATCTGCGTCACGGTTTCGCTGGCTTGCCCGGCTGCTACCGCCACCCGGAAAGTAGCCACCTGCCGCCCACCTAGCAGCACCTTCACCGGGCAGTCGGTCACCGCCTCGCTCCCCCCGTTACGCAGCCTGATGTGCAGCCCTACGTTCGCCCGCGCTCGCACGAATGCGTCATTCAGCCACACGCTGTCTACGTAAACATTACCCACCGGCCGGGCTGCCTGTGGCACAAGTACTATTTCCCCGGTGCGACGCAGCTTTTGCCAGAAGTCCGGTCCTATTTCATTTTTTTGAAAATCACTGAATAAAAACAGTGGCCCCACCTGCTCGTCTTGTACCGCGTCGCGCACGGCCGCGGCCCCCCAGCCCAATTGCAGCCCGACGAGGCTTTGCGTATTCACGGCTGCTTCGTACGCGGCTCCGGTCAAGCTATTCCCACGTTGCCCTAGAAGCTTAAAATGCGTACCCACGCCGTAGCTTTTTCCCAGCGCCCGGGCGCTATTCACCGCCTCTTGCCTCACTTGGGCCTGGGTTGCCCCGGGGGCCTGCATACTCCCTGAATTGTCAACCAACACCCCAACCGTACCAACGGTGGCTGACGAGCTGCTGGTAGCGACGGGGATAAAAGGCTGGCAAAAGAGCAGCACAATAAAAATCACCGCTAGCACCCGCGCCGCTAATACGAGTAATTCCTGCAATCGCCGCCGACGCATGGTCGTCAGCTCCACCTCCCGAATAAATCCCGTATTCGTAAACAGTACTCGCTGGGGCCGCCGCAGTTGCAGCAAATGAATAGCAATGGGAATACCGACTGCCAGCAACCCCCATAGAAAACTCGGATAGACTAATTGCATCAGCTTGCGAACTCACTCCAACGTTGGTTCTTAGTGAGAACTACAAAACTACCCTTTTTATTCAACCATCCCTGCGGAAACCACTATGCAGCCACTTGATGAGCCGCACCGACAGAATAATTTCAGCCTATTGGCTTAGTAAAGTCAAGCGCTTGAAAAGCTATTAAAACGCAAAACTCCCCCTGCCGTTCGCTGGTGAAAGCGGGGCAGGGGGAGTTGCTGAAAAGGTTGGCGGCGACCGACTCTCCCACCGGTGAAGGCAGTACCATAGGCGCTCCGGGGCTTAACGACTCTGTTCGGAATGGGAAGAGGTGAACACCCGGGCTAAAGCCACCATTGCTGGCGTTGTCA